>JBAUTD010000437.1:0-1777 GCA_049582045.1 Burkholderiales bacterium | reverse complement strand
CGCGCGTGGCGCCCGCGGTGATGGCGCTGGTGCGCCGCGGGCGCGAGCTGCTGCTGGGGCGCGGACCGCACTTTCCCGCCGGCATGTACAGCGCGCTGGCCGGATTCGTCGAGCCGGGCGAGTCGCTCGAGCAATGCGTCGGGCGCGAAGTGTCCGAGGAGGTCGGCGTCGAAGTGACGAACCTGCGCTATTTCGCGAGCCAGCCGTGGCCCTTCCCGCACTCGCTGATGATCGCCTTCACCTGCGACTGGGCGGCGGGCGAATTGCGTCCGCAGCCGGGCGAAATCGAGGACGCGGGATGGTTCGATGTATTCCAATTACCTAAACTTCCAAGTAAAATCTCGATCGCTCGCAGCCTGATCGACGCCTTTGCGGGTCAGATCAGGGGCGAATTTGGAACGGGCGTCTAGCTTCGCGCCGCCGACGATTCGGCGCCGGGGCGGCCCAAGAGGGGTTCTGCACGAATTGAACACGACACACGCTTTTCGTTCTTGCGCCGCGAGGCGCGACGGAAGGGCGCAGCCTGGTGAGAGCGCTGGGTTGCGCCTTCGCGTTTTTCGGGGAGAGAGAAAATGAACGGCCTGCATCTCATCGGTGACCTCAGCGGCTGCCGCTGCGATCCGCAGCTCCTGCTCGATGGAGAGCGCTTCCGCGAAAAGTGCGTCGAGCTCGTCAACGACGCCGGGCTCACGATCATGAACGTGAGCTTTCACCAGTTCGAGGGTTCGGGCTACACCGGCGCGGTGGTGCTGGCCGAATCCCACCTCGCGATCCACACCTGGCCCGAGACCGGCAGCCTGACGCTCGACGTGTACGTGTGCAATTACAGCGCCGACAACTCCGCCAAGGCGCGCAAGGTGTTCGAGGCGATCATCGAGCATTTCCAACCCACCGACGCGGCGCGGCACGAGATCGAGCGCGGCGAACACCTGTTGATGGAGCCGCTGAACGATTCGACCGGCTTTTACATCAAGGCGCGGCGGCGCCTGGGGGAGTGGCAGACCCCGTACCAGAAGATGGCGATCTTCGACACCGCCCAGTACGGCAAGCTGTTTCGCCTCGACGGCTTCAACATGACTTCCGAGCGCGAGGAGTTCGTCTACCACGAGAACCTGATCCACCCCGCGCTCGCCGCGCATAACGCGCCGAAGAAGGTGCTCGTAATCGGCGGCGGCGACGGCGGCTCCTCGGAGGAGGCGCTCAAGCACCCCTCGGTCGAGCAGGTCACGATGGTCGAGATCGACGCAGACGTGATCCGCGTCGCCAAGGAGCACTTCGGCGCCGTGCACAACGGCGTGTTCGACAACCCGAAGTTGCGCGTGCTGATCGACGACGGCATGCGCTTCGTGCGCGAGACCGACGAAAAGTTCGACTTGATCGCGCTCGACCTGAACGACCCGATGGGCCCGGCCGAGGCGCTCTACTCGACCCCGTTCTTCCAGCAGCTGCGTCACACGCTCGCCCCCGGCGGCGCGCTGGTGCTGCACATCGGCTCGCCCGTAGCCCGGCCCGACCGGGTCGCCGAGCTCGCGCAGCGCCTGAACGGCGTGTTCCGCATCGTTCGCCCCTACACCATGTACATCCCGCTCTACGGCTCGCTCTGGGCGATGGCGGTGTGCTCCGACAAGCTCGATCCCAAGGCCTTCACGGCCGACGAGATCGACCGCCGCATCGAGCAGCGCAAGCTGCAGGAGCTCAGGTACTACAACGGCGAAACCCACGAGGGCGTGTTCGCGCTGCCGAACTACGTGCGCGATCTCGTCGCCCCGCCGCGCCT
>JBAUTD010000436.1:0-2234 GCA_049582045.1 Burkholderiales bacterium | reverse complement strand
GCGCAGGGCCTGCAAGTGCGCGAATACCGCGTGGCGCGCAACGAAGCCGTCAACTGCACCGTCGCGCCAGAGGACGACTTCGTGATCAGCCGGCTCGAGGCCCCGCTCGCCGGCGTGGGCCGGCTCGACCTCGTGATCCACGCCCCGGGCCTGCCCGAGGAGGTGCGCGAGGACATCCCGTTCGATGCCGCGCGCGGCGAGGTCGTCATGTCGGCCGACGTGCCCCGGTTGCGCGGCATGCCCAGCCACCGCCTGCGCTTCGAGCTGGTCGCGGTCGACGATGGTGGCAGGCGGCTGATCGGCGAGTACACTTTCAACCACACCGCCCACCGAAGCTGATTCGGAGGCTCGCCATGCGACAAGCGCTCGGCGTCGCCGCGCTGACGGGGATTTACGCCCGCCTCGCGCCGCGCTACGACTGGCAGCACCGCCTCATCACCCTCGCCTCCGACCAGCGCGGCCGCCGGATGCTGGTCGAGCGCGCCGTGCGCGAAGGCGAGCGCGTGCTCGACAGCGGTGCCGGCACCGGCTCGACCGGCCTGCTCGCCGCGAGAAAGGTCGGCCCCAGGGGCCACGTCACGCTGTTCGACCTCTCCGACGACATGCTCCAGGTCGCGCGCGAGAAAGCCGAGATCGCCGGCGTCGGCGACCGGGTCGACTTCCGCACCGGCGACATGGTCCGCCTGCCCTTTGCCGACGCGAGCTACGACGTCGTGCTCTCCACCTACAGCCTGTGCCCGCTGTACCACCCGGTCAAGGGCGCGCTCGAGCTCTACCGCGTCCTGCGTCCCGGCGGCAGGCTCGGCTGCGCGCACTCGGCCGACCCCGAGCGCCCCGCCGTCAAATGGCTCGCCGACAAAGTCGAGAACATCGCCTGGCGCTTCCCCTGGCTCTCCATGGGCTGCCGCGCGGTCGACGTCCTCCCCGCCCTCCAGGCCGCCGGCGCGCGCGTCGTTTTCCAGAAGCGCATCGGCGTGCCGCTGTGGCCCTTCATCGTCTTCGTGGTAGAAAAACCCGCCGCCCCCTAAAGCGAGGAGCAAACCATGCAATTCAAGATCGCCCCGAAAGACCTGCGCTGGTGGACCTGGCTCGCCACCCTGCTCCTCATCGCCTCCGCCCTCGCCGGCTGGAAAGCGGGCTACTTCCTCACCATCTCGCTCAGCCTAGTCCACGCCCTCTTCTATATAGAGGAAACCAAGAGCGTCACCGACTTCGAGACCCAGATCCGCATCGCCTACGCCGCCCTCACCCTGTTCGGCCTCATCCCCGGCGTGCGCGTCGTCATGTTCCTCGCCCTGTTCGCCGGCACCTTCATCGCCACCTTCTTCGACCCCACCCTATTCGCGCGCGCGCTGAAGCGAATGCCCTGGAACCAGAACCGCGCACCGCAATGACCCCGCGGCGCTGGTCGCAGCGCATAACCGAAGGCAGCAACGCGCTCGATCTCGAGGCGGGGGTGCAGCGGCGGCGGCTGGAGAAGGCGAAGGACGAGTTGCGGGCGTTGTGCGGCAGGCCGCGGCAGCGGCGCTGAACATCGAGCTGTATTTTCGTCGGCCGGAAGGTCAAGATATTCGACCGCGTCGAGGGGGGATCGGTCATGGCGAGCGAGCGCAAGGACACTTGGGCGGCCGGCAAGTTGTACGAACCTTATGTGGGCCGCTGGAGCCGGCGGGTGGCGGGGGATTTCCTGCGCTGGCTCGACGCGCCGCGCAAGAAGGACTGGCTCGACGTCGGATGCGGCACCGGCGGCGTGACCGAGACGATCCTCGCGCAGACTCAGCCGCGCAGCGTGCGCGGAGTGGATTCTTCGCCCGGGTTCGTCGAGCACGCGAGGGCGCATGTCGAAGATCCGCGGGCGGCGTTCGAGGTCGGCGACGCTCAGGCGCTGCCGGTGGGCTCGGCGCAGTTCGACGCCGCGGTGTCCGGGCTGGTGCTCAATTTCGTGCCCAAGCCGGCGCTCGCGGTGCAGGAGATGAAGCGCGCGGTGCGGCCGGGAGGGCTGGTCGCGGTGTACGTGTGGGATTACGCCGGCAGGATGGAGCTGATGCGCTATTTCTGGGACGCGGCGGCGGCGCTGGATCGCGGGGCGGCCGAGCTGGACGAAGGCCGCCGCTTTCCGCTGTGCCGGCCGGATGCGCTGACCGAGCTGTTCGGCGCAGCGGGCCTGCGCCAGGTCGAGGCGAAGGCAATCGACGTCGACACGGTGTTTCGCGATTTCGACGATTACTGGACGC
>JBAUTD010000435.1:0-2620 GCA_049582045.1 Burkholderiales bacterium | reverse complement strand
CCCGGCGAGCATCGGCAGTGCGGCGTCGGTCTGCGCGGCGAAGCGTTCGCCGTGGATGTCCACCAGGGCATCGTCGCCCCAGTGCGCGAGCGCGACGCGCTCCTCGATCGAGACCTCGAGGCCGTCGGGCCAGACCCGGCGCACGTTCACCTGCCGCACCCACGGCAGCTGCTCGATACCCTGACGCACCGCCGCCAGATCGACCGAAAAGAAGTTGCCGACGATCCGGCCCCGGGTCGCCTGCTCGATCTGCGCCGCGGAGGTATGCGCGAGCGTGCCGCGCACCGTGATTTCGCGCAGCGGAAAAAGCGTCGTGCGCAACAGCAGCTGCGCGCCGGCCAGCATGAAGACCAGCAGCGCGATCCCGGTGAGGATCCCCGCCACCGAGTTGAGCAGGCGCGGGTTATCCCACATGCGCACCCTCCAGGATCTTTAGGCACAGGTCCTCGTACGACATGCCCATGGCGCGCGCGGCGATCGGCACCAGGCTGTGCCCGGTCATCCCGGGCGAAGTGTTGATCTCCAACAGCCAGGGACTGCCTGCCGCGTCGAGCATCAGGTCGACGCGGCCCCAGCCGCTGCACCCGACCAGCCTGAAGGCCTCGAGCGACAGGGCCTTGAGCTCTTGTTCCTTTCCTGCCGGCAGGCCACAGGGGCACAGGTACTTCGTGTCGTCGCTGAAGTACTTGTGCTGGTAGTCGTAGTTGCCCTCGGGCGCTTCGATGCGAATCAGGGGCAGCACCGTGTCGCCGAGAATTCCGACAGTGAATTCGGGCCCGTCGACGAAGGACTCGGCCAGCGCGGTATCACGGTACTTTCTGGCCGCCAGCTCGTAGGCCGCCGGCAGCTGCGAGACCTCGGTCACTTTGGTCAGCCCCAGGGTCGAGCCCTCGTTGGCCGGTTTGACGATGAGAGGCAGTCCGAGCTCGCGCGCCACGGCGTTCCAGTCATCGCGCGCTCCGAGGATGCGGTGGCGCGGCGTCGGCAGCCCGGCGGCCAGCCAGATCATCTTGGTGCGCCACTTGTCGAGCGCGACGGCGGAGCCCAGCACTCCGCTGCCCGTGTAGGGAATTCCCATCATCTCGAGCGCGCCCTGCACCGTGCCGTCCTCGCCGCCGCGGCCATGCAGCGCGATGAAGCAGCGCACGAAGCCTTCGCGCTTGAGATCGGCCAGGTCACGCTCGGCGGGGTCGAAAGCGTGCGCGTCCACGCCCTTCGAGCGCAGCGCCTTCAGTACGCCCGTGCCGCTCATGAGCGACACCTCGCGCTCGGCGGACTTGCCGCCGAGCAGGACCGCGACCTTGCCGAAATCGCGCGGCGTCACGCGGCCTCCCCGACGATGCGCACCTCGGGATGGAGCTCGACACCGGTCTGCTCGAGCACCCGCGCGCGCACGGTCATGATCAGCCACTCGATGTCGGCGGCCTTCGCTGCGCCCTTCGGATTGACGATGAAGTTCGCGTGCTTTTCCGATACCCGCGCGCCGCCGCGCTCGAGCCCCTTCAGGCCGCAGACTTCGATCAGCCGCGCCGCGTGGTCCGCGATCGGATTGCGGAACACGCTGCCGGCGTTCGGCAGCTGCAGCGGCTGGGTCGCGATCCGGCGCGAGAGAAACTCCTTGATCTTCGCGCGCGAGGCCTCGCCGTCGCCCTGCGCGAGGCGGAAGTAAGCCGCGACGAACCATTCGTCCTGCCCCAGCCTGCCGCCCTGCCTGATTACGCAGTGCCGGTAGGAGATCTCGAACTCGTCCTTTTCGCGGCTGTGCAGTTCGCCCGCGCGGTCGATCGTGACCGCGCGCTCGACGATGTCCCAGGTCTCGCTGCCGTAGCAGCCCGCATTCATCGCCAGCGCCCCGCCGACGCTGCCGGGAACGCCGGCCAGGAATTCGGCGCCCGCCAGGCCGTGCAACGCCGCATAGCGCGCGACTTTCGGGCTCGCGACACCGGCTTCCGCGTACACGCGCCCGAGCAGCAGCTCGGGGCGCTTTGCCGCCGCATGTGTAAGCACCACCGTCCCGCGCAGACCGCCGTCACGCACCAGCAGGTTTGATCCCAGCCCGACGAACACGACCGGCTCGCCCGCCGGCAGCTGTCGCAGAAAGCCCGCCAGATCCTCCAGATCGGCGGGCTGGTACAGCCGCGCCGTGCGGCCGCCCGCACGCCAGCTGGTATGACGCGCCATCGGCTCGTCGAGCCGCAGCGTGCCGCGCAGTCCCTGGAAATGGAGCGTCTCGGACATGTTCATGTCAGCTGCGCCGGCACGTTGCCGATCGAGCCGGCCCCCATCGTCAGCACCACGTCGCCGTCACGCGCCACGCGGCGGATTGCTTCGGCAATCTGCGAGATGTCGTCGACGAACACCGGCTCGACCTTGCCCGCGACCCGCACCGCGCGCGCGAGCGAACGGCGGTCGGCGGCCACGCTCGGCGCCTCGCCCGCCGCATAGACCTCGGCCAGCAGGAGCGCGTCGGCGGTCGAGAGCACGCGCACGAAATCCTCGAACAGGTCGCGCGTGCGGGTGTATCGGTGCGGCTGGAATGCGAGCACGACGCGCCGCCCGGGAAAAGCGCCGCGCGCGGCGGCGAGCGTGGCCGCCATCTCGGCCGGGTGATGGCCGTAGT
>JBAUTD010000434.1:0-2516 GCA_049582045.1 Burkholderiales bacterium | reverse complement strand
CCCCCGGGCAGCGTGGACGGCGCGCTGCGCCTGACCGAGCAGGGCGAGGTGATCGCGAGCAAGTACGCCGACCCCGAGCGTGGGCGGCACAACCTGGAGACGCTCGCCGCCGCGACTCTCGAGGCGAGCCTGGGCGCGCGCCCGCGCAGGGAAGCCGAGCGCGCGCGCCACGCCAAGGCGACGGAGGCACTGTCCTCGATCGCCTTTCAAGCCTACTGCGCGCTGGTCAAGGAAACGCCCGGCTTCCTCGAGTACTTCCGCGCTTCCACGCCGATCGCCGAAATCGCCGGCCTGAACATCGGCAGCCGGCCCGCGGCGCGGCGCCACTCGGCGCGGCTGGAGGACCTGCGCGCCATCCCGTGGGTGTTCAGCTGGAGCCAGTGCCGCCTGATGCTGCCAGGCTGGTATGGGTTCGGGGCCGCAGTCGAGCAGTGGCTCGAGCAGCCCGGCGCCTCGATCGAAGAGCTGCGCGCGATGTACGAGCGCTGGGCGTTTTTCAGGAGCGTGCTGTCGAACCTCGACATGGTGCTCGCCAAGACCGACCTCGCGATCGCCTCGCGCTACGCCGAGCTGGTGCCGGACGCGGGGCTTCGCACCCGGGTGTTCGGCGACATCTCGGCCGAATGGCATCGCACCAGGCGCTGGCTCGCGGCCATCACCGGGCGCGACGAGCTGCTGGCGGAGAACCCTACGCTCGCGCGCTCGATCCGCAGCCGCTTTCCCTACCTCGATCCGCTCAATCACCTTCAGGTCGAGCTGCTCAGGCGCTACCGCGCGGGCGACACCGACGAGCGCACCAAGCGCGCTATCCACCTTACGATCAACGGCGTCGCCGCGGGCTTGCGCAACAGCGGCTGAAGGAGACGGCATGTACGTCGTGTACGGCAATTCGGATTCC
Organism: Burkholderiales bacterium; assembly: GCA_049582045.1. GTDB lineage: Bacteria > Pseudomonadota > Gammaproteobacteria > Burkholderiales > SG8-39 > DAHVFK01. Next base: position 1,618 of record JBAUTD010000434.1, on the reverse strand, counting down.
GGCAACTGCTACAAGGTGAAGCTGGCGCTGGTGCAACTTCCCATTCCGCACCGCTGGATCGAGATCGACAGCGTCGCCGGCGCGACGCGCACGCCCACGTTCCTGGCCAGGAATCCGAACGGCAAGGTGCCGCTGCTCGAGCTCGACGACGGCAGCTACCTGCCGGAATCGAACGCGATCCTGTGGTACCTCGCCGAAGACACGGTGCTCGCGCCGGCAGGGCGGCTCGGGCGCGCGCGCACCCTGCAATGGATGTTTTTCGAGCAGTACAGCCACGAGCCCTACGTGGCGGTGGCGCGCTCGATCATGCGCTACCTTCCCGCGGACTCCGCGCGACGCGCGGAGCTGCCGCGGCTGCACGAACGCGGCCACCAGGCGCTCGCGGTCATGGAGCGGCACCTTGCGCGCGAGCCGTACTTCGTCGACGGCGTTTACTCGATCGCGGATATCTCGCTGTTCGCGTACACGCATTGCGCCGAGGACGGCGGCATCTCGCTTGCGGCCTACCCTGCGATTCGCGCCTGGATCAAGCGCGTGCGCATGCAGCCGCGCTTCGTCCCCATGCGATGACGGCGCTTTTTCTGAAGGGACTGGCGTTCGGCTTCGTGCTCGCCGCCACCGTCGGCCCGATGTGGATGCTGTGCTTTCGCCGCACCATCGCCGCGGGAGCGCTGGCGGGATTCGTTTCCGGCATGGGCATCGCGGTTGCCGACGCGATCTACGGCGCGATCGCGGCGTTCGGCCTGACCGCGGTGTCGGGCTTCCTGCTCGCGCAGAAATTCTGGCTCGGACTGGTCGGCGGCGCGTTCCTCGTCTATCTCGGCCTCCGGGCGCTGCTCGCGAATCCGTCCGCGGGCGGCGACCCGGCGCCCGCGAATCCGGGGCTGCTGCGCGCCTTTGTCTCGACGCTCGGCCTGACGCTCGCCAATCCGCCGACCATTCTCGCCTTCGCCGCGATCTTCGCCGGGCTGGGACTGGGCGCCAACGCGAGCTACGCCGCCGCGGCCCTGGTCGTCGCGGGAGTCTTTCTCGGCTCTGCCTCGTGGTGGGTCATCCTCGCGCTCGCTGCAGGCCGGCTGCGCGCGCGGCTCGGCAGCGGCCTGCTGCGCGGGTTGAACCTCGCTTCCGGAGTGGTCATTCTCGCCTTCGCGCTGTGGCAGCTCGCGCAACTGGTCTGATATCCTGCCCGCTGGACGGATATCCACCATGCAGCTTCTCGACGCGCCGCTCGCCATCGTCGACCTCGAGACCACGGGCGCGAACGCAAGCTGGGACCGGATCACCGAAATCGCGCTGATCGAGATCGACGGCGGCGAGATCTCGGGCGAGTGGTCGACGCTGGTCAACCCGCAGACCGCGATCCCGCCCGCGATCCAGGCGCTCACCGGCATCACGAACGACATGGTCGCGGACGCGCCGACCTTCGCCGAGCTCGCGCGCGGGTTGCACGAGCGGCTCGCCGGCCGCGTGGTGGTGGCGCACAACGCGCGCTTCGACTACGGCTTCCTGCGCCAGGCGTTCGAGCGCGAGGGGATGGCGTACGCGGCGCGGACGCTGTGCACGGTCAAGCTCTCGCGCCGCCTCTATCCCGGGCATGCGCGCCACAACCTCGACAGCC
>JBAUTD010000433.1:0-1963 GCA_049582045.1 Burkholderiales bacterium | reverse complement strand
CGGTAACGCTGATCGAGGCCGGCGCGCGGCTCGGCGGGCTGATGCGGGAGGGCATCCCGGCCTACCGGCTGCCGCGCACGGTGCTCGACGGCGAGATCGGGCGCATCGTCGCGCTCGGAGTCGAAGTTCGCCTGGGGCAGGCGCTGGATTCAGCGCAGGCGTTGGCCCGTCTGCGGCGGGAATTCGATGTGGTCTACCTCGCCATGGGCGCGCGGCGCCAGAAACGCATGGCGCAGCTCGATTACGGCAAGCCCTGGGTGATGGACGGCGCGCAGTGGCTTTCGCGCGCCAATGCCGGCACGCCGCCCGCTCTGGGCCGGGCGCTGGTCGTGGTCGGGGGCGGCAGCGCGGCGATCGACGTCGCGCGCAGCGCGGCCAGGATAGGGCACGACGTGACGCTGCTCGCGCTCGAGCGGCAGGCCGACATGCCGGCCCAGCGGGAGGAAGTCGAGGAAGCGCTCGAGGAAGGCGTGCAGCTGTGCGACGGCGCAATGCTCGAGCGCGTGCGCGAGGGGGTCGGCGGCGGGCTCGTGCTCGAATGCACGAAGGTCGACTTCGCCGCCGGCTGCAAGCGGATTCCGGACAGCGCGTTCCGCCTTGAGGCGGACGCGATCGTGTCGTCGATCGGCCAGGATCCGGAGCTCGCGGCGCTCGAAGCGATGCTGCGCACCGACGGCGCGCTGCTGCACGCCGACGCGCGCCAGGCGACGAGCGTGGACGGCGTGTATGCAGGAGGCGACCTCACCAGCACGGCGCGCTTCATCACCGAGGCGATCGGCATGGGCAAGCGCGCCGCGCAGGCGATCGAAGGCACGCTCGCCGACGAAGCGCGGCCGCCGGTGAAGCTCGATGCGATCGCCACCTTCTACTATCCGCACCGGGCCCGGCCGCCGGTGCGCCGGCTCGAGGCGGCGGAGCGCCGCGAAGGCGAAGCGGAAGTGCAGCTGGGCATCGATGCGGCGCAGGCGCTCGCCGAGACCGAGCGCTGCTTTTCCTGCGGCGAATGCATAGCCTGCGACAACTGCTTCCACTACTGCCCGGACCTGGCGGTGAGGCGGGTCGCGGGCGGCTACGAGGTCGACGGCGACTACTGCAAGGGCTGCGGCATCTGCGTGCGCGAATGCCCGACCGGCTCGATGGAGATGGTGGAGGAGCTGCGATGAGCGACGCACGGCACGACACGATGCTGCTGACCGGCAACCACGCGGTGGCCTGGGCCGCGCGCCTGGCGCGCCCCAAGGTCGCGCCGGGCTACCCGATCACGCCGCAGACGCCGATCCTGGAGAAGCTGAGCGAGTTCCAGGCCGCGGGCGAGTTCGACGCCGAGATCATCACCCCCGAGTCGGAGCATTCGGTCATGGCGGCCTGCATCCCGGCCTCGCTCGCCGGGGTGCGCGTGTTCACCGCCACTGCCTCGCAGGGGCTGCTGCTGATGCACGAGCTGCTGCACTACGCGAGCGGCGCGCGCGCCCCGATCGTGATGGCGAACGTCAACCGCACGGTGGCTTCGCCGTGGGCCTTCTGGCCCGACCAGACCGACAGCCTGGCGCAGCGCGACACCGGCTGGATCCAGTTCTACAGCGAGAGCGCGCAGGAGTCGCTCGACACCGTCATTCAGCTCTTCCGCATTGCCGAAAGCGTGCTGCTGCCGGCGATGGTGAGCCACGACGCGTTCTACGTGTCGCACGCGCTCGAGCCGGTGCGGGTGCCGCACCAGGCGCTGGTCGACGAGTACCTGCCGCCGTACGCGCCGCCGCACCGCATCGACCCGCAGCATCCGGAATCCTGGGGCAACGTGGTGAACCAGGAAATGTTCAACCGCCACCGGCGCGAGCTCGCGCAGGCCATGGCGCGGGTGCCCGAGGTCGCGCTCGAGGCCGACCGCGAATGGGGCCGGCTCACCGGCCGCAGCTGGGGAGTACTCGAGCGCTACCGCTGCGACGGCGCGCGCACGGTCGTGGTG
>JBAUTD010000432.1:0-5996 GCA_049582045.1 Burkholderiales bacterium | reverse complement strand
GCCGAGCACCATGAGCTGCGGCAGCGGCGGCACGCGCCCGGCGTTCCAGGCCGCCTCGCCAGCGCCGAGCGACTCGGCCAGCGCGGGCGAGAGCTTGATCGACAAGCATTCGTCGCCGCAGGCGTGGTGCTCGTGCGTGGCCGTGTACTCCTGGCCCGGCCGGCCCACCAGCACCGCACCCGCCACCAGCTCGTGCGACGCGCCGAGCGTGCGGCAGCCGAAGCTGCCTCGGCGTACGAACGCGAGCGAATGGCTGCGATACACCTCGGCGTAGGGCTTCTCGGCGGGACCCGCGTCGCAGCGCGCGTCGTAGATCGACAGCCCGGGTCCTTCGTGGATCGTCGTGACCTGCATGGGTCACGACTCTAGCGCGGTTCTCGCTATGCCGGGCGCGAATGCGAGTCGAGCGTCTCGCGCATGGCAGCCACCCCCGCGTCCATCATCTGCCCCACCGGCGCGGCCGCCTCGTGCGGCAGCACGTCCGCAAGCCACACGATCCGGCACCCGTCGCCGTCGGCGAATACCTGGAACGAGGCGCTATGGTGCGTCAGGCGCTCGCTGCGCGCCGAATACGCCAGGCGTCGCGCCGCGTCGTCCAGGTCGACGATCAGCTCGCGCGCGGTGAGGCCGTTGGCAAAGGTAACGATGCGGTCCGGCCCGTCCATGCGGCAGTCGGTGACGAAACCTTGCGCGAGGCGCGTGTGCACCGCGCCCACGTCGCGGATCGCCGCCCAGGCCGCGGCGGGCGGGACGGGGAGCGAGAACTCTTTGCGGATCGAGGCCATGGCGCGCAGTCTGACCCCGTGCGGCGCGGATGACTTGGACAATCTTGCGCTTGGCCGCCGGCTCGGCCGGACCTAGCTGCGCCGGGGCGCCAGGTATTCGATTCCGTAGCGCTCGATCGCGATCAGCGCGGCCAGCACGTCGGCGCGCATGATGCTCAGGGAGGTGACCACCGACCCGTCGACGCTCTTGACCATCGTCGCGCCGCCGCAGAATTTCTGCTGCGCGAGGTTGATCGGCACAGGGATCTGCCCCTCGTTCCCGTCGTGCGTATAGATGGGAATCAGGCACGCGAGCGCCGCCGCGGCGATGTCGAGCGCATTCGAGTATTCGTCGGGGGACAGCAGGGCGACGCCGTCGCGGCGCGTCTGGTGGAAGGTGAACGCCGCCGCCATGGACAGCGGCAAGTTGCGATCCTGGCTGCCGCCCCACAGTTCCGCGACCTGCACGGAATCCTTGCGCAGGTCTACCACGGCGCGCTCAAAAAAGTACCCCGCCGCTGGGGCGGGGTTGAAGTCCCGCATACGCGATAGGAAGGAGAAAATGGCGACACGTATGCATTGGACAGGGAGATATGCCGGCACGCGAGGCTGCGCGCGCCGACCGGCTGCGGCTCTAGATTTCCCCATTTCCGCGCCGCGCTTCTGTGCGCTAGCGAACATAGCGGCTATAATTTTTCGCCAGCGACCCCGCTCAAGCGGTCCCCCGGGCCGGCTCCGCGACGGGGAAATACGAGGTTCCCATGACCCCGACGACCGGCGCAGGCAAATCGCTGCCTCCCGACAAGAACCTCCTGCTCGCGGCGCTCCCGGCCGCCGACTACGAACGGCTCCTTCCCGATCTAGAACCCGTGCCGCTGCCGCTCGGCATGGTCCTGTACGAACCCGGCGACCGCATGGCGCACGTCTACTTCCCCGTCGCGGGCATCGTGTCGCTGCTGTACGTGATGGAGAACGGCGCCTCGGCGGAGATCGCGGTCACCGGCAACGAGGGCCTGGTGGGAGTGTCCCTGTTCATGGGAGGGGAAAGCACGCCGAGCAGCGCGCTGGTGCAGAGCGCCGGCCACGCCTACCGGCTGGGCGCGGAAATCCTGCAGCGCGAGTTCGAGCGCGGCGGCGAGCTGCAGCACCTGCTGCTGCGCTTCACCCAGGCGCTGATCACGCAGATGGCGCAGACCGCGGTATGCAACCGGCACCACACGGTGGAGCAGCAGCTTTGCCGCTGGCTGCTGTTGAGCCTGGACCGGCTGCCCTCCAACGAGCTGCGCATGACCCAGGAGCTGATCGCGAACATGCTCGGCGTGCGGCGCGAAGGCGTCACCGAGGCGGCGGGGCGCTTGCAGGATGCGGGACTGATCCGCTACCAGCGCGGCCTGATCACCGTGCTCGACCGGCCGAAGGTCGAGCAGCGCGTGTGCGAGTGCTACGCCGTGGTCAAGCGCGAAACCGACCGCCTGCTCGCCTACGCGAACGGGCGCAAGGCAAGCTAGGCGGCAGCGAGCGCCGCGCCGGCCCCCGAGAGGTAGTCCTCGTAGCTGCCGCGGAAGTCGACCACTTCGCCGCCGGCTTTCAGCTCGATCACGCGCGTGGCGAGCGACGACACGAACTCGCGGTCGTGCGAGACGAACACCAGGGTGCCGGAGTACTTCTCGAGCGCGCCGTTGAGCGACTCGATCGATTCCATGTCGAGGTGGTTGGTCGGCTCGTCGAGCAGCATCACGTTGGGCATCTGCAGCACCAGGCGCCCGATCAGCATGCGCTGCGCCTCGCCGCCGGAGATCACCTTGAGCGACTTCTTCTGGTCGTCGCCCGAGAAAAGCAGCTGCCCGAGCGTCGCGCGCACGATCTGCTCGTCCTGCGCGCGCTCCTTCAGGCGCCAGCGGCTCATCCAGTCGGAGAGCGTCTCGTCGATCTTGAACTCGTCGGCCGAATCCTGCGGCCAGTAGCCCAGGCGCGCCTTCTCGGCCCACTTCGCGGCTCCGGCGTCGGGCGCGAGGTTGCCCGCCAGGCAGCGCAGCAGCGTGGTCTTGCCGATTCCGTTCGGGCCGATGATCGCGACCTTTTCGCCCGCTTCGATCGAAAGATTCAGATTCCTGAAGAGAAATTCCCCCTTCCGGTAGCCCTTGCTCAATCCCTTCGCCTCGACCGCCAGCCGGTGCAGCTTCTCCTTGGGGTCCACGAGGAAGCGGATGAACGGGTACTGGCGGCTGGAGGGCTTGACGTCCTCCACCTTGAGCTTTTCGATCTGCTTCATGCGCGAGGTCGCCTGGCGCGCCTTGGCCTTGTGGGCGCGAAAGCGCCGCACGAACTCCTCGAGGTCGGCGATGCGGTCCTTGGCTTTGGCGTTGTCCTTCTCCAGCTGCTGCTTCGCCAGCGCCGAGGCTTCCATGAAGTCGTCGTAGTTGCCCGGGTACACCCGGATGGCGCCGTAGTCGACGTCGGCCATGTGCGTGCACACGCTGGAAAGGAAGTGCCGGTCGTGGGAGATGATCACCATCGTGCTCGAGCGCGCGTTGAGCACGTCCTCGAGCCAGCGGATGCTGTTGATATCCAGGTTGTTGGTCGGCTCGTCGAGCAGCAGGATGTCCGGGTCGCCGAACAGCGCCTGCGCGAGCAGCACCCGCAGCTTCCAGCCCGGCGCCACCGCGCTCATCGGCCCGTCGTGCTGCTCGACCGGCACCCCGAGCCCGAGCAGCAGCTCGCCCGCGCGCGCCTCGGCAGTGTAGCCGCCGTACTCGGCGTACTTCGCCTCCAGGTCCGCCGCGCGCAGGAACTCGGCTTCCCCCGCGTCCGGATCGGCATAGATCGCGTCGCGCTCGCGCATCGCGGCCCACATCTCGGCGTGCCCCATCAGCACCACGTCGAGCACCCGCTCGGATTCGAACGCGAACTGATCCTGGCGCAGCCTGCCGACCCGCTCGTTCGCGTCGATCGCCACCGACCCCGCGCTCGGCTCGAGCTCTCCGCCCAGGATCTTCATGAAGGTCGACTTGCCGCAGCCGTTGGCCCCGATCAGGCCGTAGCGGTTGCCGCCCCCGAACTTGACGGAGACGTCCGAAAACAGGGGCTTGGCCCCGAACTGCATGGCGATGCCGGAGGCGACGATCACTTGAGGGCTTCCAGAAACAAAAAAGCCGGCCGCGGCCAGCTTTTAATGGGTCCAACTGCGAGGCCGCATTATAGCAGCCTCGCCGGAGCGGGACGTTACAGCGGCTTGATGTTCGCCGCCGCCGGCCCCTTCTGACCCTGCGTCACGTCGAACGAGACTTTCTGGCCTTCTTTGAGCGACTTGAAGCCCGAGGCCTGGATCGCGCTGTGATGCGCGAACAGATCCTTGCCGCCGTCGTCCGGCGTAATGAACCCGAAGCCCTTCGCGTCGTTGAACCACTTCACGGTACCGGTCGGCATGCCATTCCTTTATGAGAGATTCCGCGGCGCCAATGTACCACGCCGCGGCCCTTCAGCGCATCAGCGCCCTGTAGAGGAACGGCAGGCTGACGTCCATGCGGTAGTCGATGTCGGAATGGTCGTCGTCGAACTCCTCGTAGCGGTGCCGGATGCCGGCCCGGGCGAGGCGCTGCGACAGCAGGCGCGAGCCGTAGTGGATGTGGTACTGGTCGCGCCAGCCGCAGTCGATGTAGATCCCGCGCAACGACCTGAGGTTGGCCCTGTATTTCGCAACCAGGTTGATCGGGTCGTGCGCGCGCCAGTTGCGCCAGCGCGCCTCGATCGCCTCGCCCGTGTCGGCGTTGAACGGGATGCGGAACCCGTTCGGCGCGCGCGGGTCGGGGTCGTAGGTCGCCGCCATGCAAAGGTTCATGAGCGCGAGCCCTTCCTTGCCCGCGACCTTCTCCTTCTTCCACACGTGCGCGAGGAAGCGCTTGATGCGGCCGTCGTCCAGCCCGGCCTCCAGTTTGCGGTTGCGGGAGATCTTCTGCGGGCCTTCCCTGCGCCTGGGCACCCGGTACTTGGCGAGCTCGTTGAGCGTGTTCGGCCAGTCGTGCCAGTACACGAAGTCGAAGTACGCGTCGCCCGAGTGATCCGCGATCGCGCCCCACACCTTCGGGTACTTCATCGCGTGGATGATCGCGCCGTAGCCGCCGGAGGATTTGCCGAAGCAGCCGCGGTGCGCGCGCGAGGCGAGCGTCCTGAACTCGCGGTCGACGAACGGAACGATCTCGCGCGTGAGGTAATCGGCGTAGTTCCCGATCGCCGGCGAGTTGACGTACTGGTTGCCGCCGAGCGCGGTGAAGCAGTCCGGAAAGACGATGATCGCCGGCCCCATCTTCTGCGCGTGAATCAGGCGCGCGGCGCGCTCGGGCACGTTGTCGCCGAAGGGCTTCCAGTTGGTGTGCGCGAGCCCGGAGCCGGTGAACCCCACCAGGTCGTACAGCACCGGAAAGCGCCTGCCCCTGCCGCCGCTCGAGCCCAGGTCGTACTGCGGCGGCAGCCACACCCCGAGCTTCCTGACATGCGGGTCGCCGAGCGGGTTGCCCCTGAGGATCTTCGATTCGTGCTCGAGCACGACCAGCGTGCCGGCGGGAGCTTTGGAGCGCTTTAGCGTCATGCCGGCAAGCCTACACCGGGAACGGGCCGGCTTGAATTCCCGCGCGCGGCCGCGGTCAAAGAGATTTCAGCAGGAGAACGGCACCATGCTCAGGATCGCAATCGTCATCGGCAGCACCCGCCCCGGCCGCAAGGCCGACGCCGTCGCGCGCTGGGTGCACGGCATCGCCGCGAGGCGCAGCGACGCCGAATTCGAGCTCGTCGACATCCGGGACTTCAAGCTGCCGCTGCTCGACGAGCCCGCTGCGCCGTCGCTCGGACAGTACAGCCAGCCGCATACCATGGTCTGGGCGGCGAAGATCGCCTCCTTCGACGGCTACATCTTCGTCACGCCCGAGTACAACCACGGCGTCCCGGGCGCGCTCAAGAACGCGATCGACTACCTGTTCCGCGAGTGGCACCACAAGGCCGCCGGATTCGTCGGCTACGGCAGCGCCGGCGGCGTGCGCGCGGTGGAGCAGCTCAGGCTCGTCATGGGCGAGGTCATGGTCGCCGACGTGCGCGCCCAGGTCATGCTGTCGCTGTTTACCGACTTCGAGAACTTCAGCGCCTTCAAACCCGCCCCGGCGCACGAGAAATCGCTCAACGCCGTAATCGACCAGGTGCTCGTCTGGGCGGGCGCGCTCAAGCCGCTGCGCGGTCTGACGC
>JBAUTD010000431.1:0-3390 GCA_049582045.1 Burkholderiales bacterium | reverse complement strand
GCCGTAGGCCGCGTCGATGGCGTCCTCCATCTCGGCCAGGTAGCGCTCGGCGCGCGCCGGGTCGCCGTTTTTCTGCGCCTCGCGCAGCGCGGCGGCCCGCATTCGCGTGTAGGCGAGCGTCTGCGCGACCGAGTCGTGCACCTCGTTGGCGAGCAGCTGGCGCTCGTTGACCAGCGTCGCGCGGGTATTCTCGCGCGCGAGATGCGCGTTCTCGAGCGCCACGCCGAGGTGCTCGCTGATCGCGCCGAACAGCAGGCGCACGTCGTCCGAGAGCCTGCGGCCCTGGGCGAGGAACAGGTTGTAGACGCCGTGCACCTCGCCCCGGTGCTGCAGCGGCACCGCGATCACCTCGCCGCAGCCGGGCAGGAACGCGCCGGGATTCATGCCGCGGCACACGCGCGGCTCGCCCGACCAGGTCGCCCGGGCGCCCTGGATCGATTCGCCGCACACGCCGCAGTCGCGCGGCACCAGGCGCTCGCGCTCGAGCATCTCGGGCGGCAGGCCGACCGCGCTTACGAGCCTGAGCTGCCGGCCGTCGGTGGTGAGCAGGCGCACGCTGCCGGCCAGCGCTCCGGCGACGCGCACCATGGTGGAGAGGTAGCGGGAGACGAGCTCGTCGAGCGTCGCCTCGGTCGACAGGCTCGAGGCGATCTCCGACAGCACCAGCAGCGCCGGGACCTTGTAGCGGCCTTCCTCCGGCGCTTCTCCTGCGGCGGCCATGTCCCTCCTCCAGAGGGACCGGAGCCGGTCCCCTAAGTCGACGCTATGGTAGACCGGCGCCTTCTCCAGCGTCCACTCGCCGCTGCGGAACGCCTAGGGCTTCTTCGGCGTCTTGTACTCGGCTTCCTTCTGGAATGGTTTCCAGACGGTCTCGTAGCCGACAAACCCCTTTTCGGTCGGCGGCAGCTGGCGCGTCGTATAGAAAGGCGTGTGGCCGTCGGGAACCTTGGTCGGGGCGGGTTTCTTCTCTTCGCTCATACAATCACCTCTTTCTCAAACGGGTCTCATGAGTGACGGGTCGACATCCGGGGCGGCGACGATCGCCCCGCCTGCCTTCGTCTCTTCGTCGGTCGCGTCGCGCACGGTCAGGATTTCGAGCGTGAAGACGACCTCTCTGCCGCAAAGCGGATTGTTGCCGTCGACGGTCAGCGTCGTGTCGTCGATCCGCGTCACGAGGAAGCTTCGGGTCTGCCCCGCGTCGCTTTCCATGAGGATGGAGGTGCCGACTTGCCGGTACTCCTCGGGAACGTTCTCGATCAGATCGGTGAAGACCAGCGACTCGTCTCTCGGGCCGAAGATCTGGCTGCCGTCGATCGGCACCTCGATGACTTCGCCGGCGGATCTGCCCTCGAGCTCCTTGTGGACCGAAGGCGCCAGGATCTCGTTGTGTCCGTGCACGTAGCCCAGCGGGAATTCGACCCGGGTGAGAACGTGCCCCGTCTTCCTGTCGGTCACCTTGTAGGTGAGCTCGACGAGCTTGCCGTCGCGAACGCGCTCAGAAGATGGACGCACCGAAGATCCTGACATCGCCGTTCTCATAGCCGAGGACGAGCCGCCCGAGCCATTCGCCTTCCTTCTTGGTGCTGCGCTGCCGGTAGAGAACCGTCACATGCTCGCCTCGGCGGATGATGCCGAGGGAGTCGACGTCTTCCGCAAGGCTTCTCGCCAGTTCGCTGTTCGCGAACTGGTGGCCGGCCACGACCTGGTTCATGGCGAGCGCCAGGGAATTGGAGAAATTCCTCGCGAATTCCCCGTACTTGCCTTCGTTCGAATACTTGACGAGCTCGCGCCACAGCGGATTGGCGATGGCGAGAATCTCCTCGTCGGTTTTTTCGACGATGTTCGCGCGCCGCTCTTCCCGGGCGGGAGTGGCCGACTTCATGGGGAGCGTTGCTACTCCTTGTCCGAAACCAGGTGATAGCAGGGCGCTTTCTCCATGGTGTATTCACCGGTTTTCGGGTCGCGACGCGAAACCGTCAGCACGTGCCAGTTTTCGTCGTCCACCTTCATGGCATCGCCCCGGTAGTAATAACCCGGCCAGCGGGTCTCCTTGCGGAACAGCGTGTGCTGCGTGACGCACTCTGCGGCGCGATGGCGGTGTTTCAATTCCCACGCGCGCAGCAGCTCGTGGATATCCTTCGCGGCGAGGCTCTCGAGATCCTCCTCCATGATCTTGAGCTTCTTGAGGCCGATGTGCAGGAGCTTCTCGTTCGTCATGTAGTTGACGGTCACCCCGCCGCAATACTCGTCCATCAGTTTCTGCAGGCGGTCCAGGCCCTGCTCGGGATTGATGTAGTGAGGGTTGACGCTGCCCGCCACGATCGCGTTGCGGTAGGTCTTGTAATGCTCGAGCGGCTTGTAGATCTCTTTCTTGCGGCGGTTGATCTGCTCGTCGGACACGACGATGCCTTCGGCCTTGCCGTCGTCGATGTACTTGCAGGCGGCCTTCGCGGCGAGACGACCTTCGGTGAACGAGCCGGACGAGAAGGCGTGCGGCGTGCCGCCGACGGCGTCACCGGCGCCGAACAGGCCTTCGATCGTCGTCATGCGGTTGTAGCCCCAGAAATACTCGGGAGGGGAAAGATCCTCGGGACCCGAGCACCAGGCACCCGAGCAGGTCGCGTGGGAGCCCATGACGTAGGGCTCGGAGGTGGTCAGCTCGGGATTCTCGTTCTTGGGATCCACGTCGGTGGCGGCCCACAGAACGGCCTGGCCGACGGTCATGCCGAGGAAGTTTTCCCAGCCGACCTCTTCCAGATGAGGATCCTGGAAGGCGCGCATGGTCACCATGTGAATGGGGCCGCGGCCGGCATTGACCTCGCTGATCAGGGCATGGTTGCGCAGGCAGGTCGGGATCGGCCGATGGGTCAGGTGAAAGGAATCCGGATCGAGATATTCCTTGCCGACCATCTTCTGCAGCTCGGGCCACCATTTGGATTCGAATTCTTCGCCCAGGCAGTTTTGCGTATAAGTCTTCAGGTGCAGGAAGTAGGCGCCCACCGGGCCGTAGCCGTCCTTGAAGCGCGCCAGCACGATGCGGTTTTCCATCTGCGTCATCTTGGCGCCGGCATCGATCATGAGCCCGTAGGCCGACGCGGACGACCAGGGCGCATACCACGTGCGGCCGGAACCTTCGCCCACCGAGCGCGGCTTGAAGATGTTGGAGGCGCCGCCCGCGCCGCAGATCACCGTTTTGGCCTTGAAGACGTGGTAGTTGCCCGTGCGCACGTTGAAGCCCACGGCGCCGGCGACCCGGTTCTCCCTGCTTTCGTCCATCAGCAGGTGGGTGACGCAGATGCGGTTGAAGACCTTGTCCGCCGATTTCTTGGCGGCCTCGGACACGATCGGCTTGTAGGACTCGCCGTGAATCATGATCTGCCATCGGCCTTC
>JBAUTD010000430.1:0-1523 GCA_049582045.1 Burkholderiales bacterium | reverse complement strand
GCGAGGCGGCAAGCAGCCGATGCCACCAGGGTTCGAACAGGGTCCACCTGCCATCGCGCTCGGGCCGCATCGCGAACACGTGTTTGTGCGTCTTGTGCACGAACGGATGCCACCACTGCTTCGTGATTCCGGGCACGAAACAGACGAACCAGATTCCGGGCTCGATCGTCGCCGGCGATCCGTCCTTGTCGGCCTCGCGCCTGACGGCGTGCAGTGCTTGGGCAACGGTTTCAATGCATCCAACCATGGGTTGCATGCTCGCATCGCCCGTTTCCTCGGTATTTCAAGAATTCCGTGACGTTTGTCGAATCTTCATGCCGCGTGCGGAATCGATACCAAAGTGCGATATCGCAGCCGTCAGGTCATCGCCAATACGCCCTCCCGGCTATCGGCGATGCCTTCGCATCTCCGCCCAGCGGTGCCGATCGTGCAGCACCTTGGCTTCGTCCACCGCGCCGGCCGCAGGCAGGTCCCGAACGGCCTGCTTCACCCGCGCGTGCGCCATGGCGACGTGGGGATCTGCGGCAATGAGCGGCAGATAGCGCTTCGCGAAATCGCCGGCGACATCGGGAGCAGCGGGCGCCGAAATCAGCCGTTCGACCTCGGCCCGGACCGCCGCGGCCTCGTCTTCGGTCGGCGATGGATCGGCTTCGAGAAACACGTCGAGATCGACCATCAGCTCGGACAGCGCGCGCAACCAGGCGAAGCGCCCATCCGTCACCAGCAGGTGCAGAAAGTCCCCGGGGCTTACGAGCGCCCCGATCCCGCTCTCGTAAGCGCGGCGCTCGCTTTCGATGATCGCGCGATGCAATTCGCGCAGCGCGCGCGCCAGTTCGTTCAGAAGATCGTCCACGCTACCATCACTGGTCATGTCTGCAGGCGCCGCCACGGGTCACCCGCTTTCCCGTCCTTGTCGGCCTCGCGTCAGACGGCGTGCGCCGGAATCGTGAAGCAGAAGATGGCGCCGGCGGCCGGGTTCGCCTCCGCCCAGACCTGACCTCGATGCCGCTCGATGATCGAACGACTGACAGACAGGCCGATTCCCATCCCCCCGGGCTTGGTCGTGCGAAATGCTTCGAAGAGCTGGTCCGGATCCTGCCCGCCGAGTCCGACGCCCGAATCCTCCACCGCGAGCAGCACCTGGTGCCCGCCCTCGAGTCCGGTGCGCAGAACGACCTGCCTTGGCCGGTCCTGCACGGTGTCCATCGCGTCGCGCGCGTTCAGCAGGAGATTGAGGATCACTTGCTGCAGCTGGACGCGGTCGCCGAGCACGAGCGGAAGCGGCTCCGTCAGCACCAGGCGGACCAGGATGCGGCTGCGCTGCGTCTCTCCTGCCGAGAGCGCCAGCACCTCGCGGACGACCTCGTTCAGGTCCAGCGGCTCGGCCGCGAGCTCCTTGTGGACGAAGAGGCCTCGAAGACGGCTGACGACCTCAGAGGCGCGTTGCCCGTCGCGGATCGTGCGCCGCGCCGCGTCGCGGGCCCCGTCGAAATCCGGCGGGTCGGCGGCCAGCATGCGAAGAC
>JBAUTD010000429.1:0-4405 GCA_049582045.1 Burkholderiales bacterium | reverse complement strand
GCCGCGTCCTCGGCCGCGACCCCGCTCTTGCTCGTTTCGCCGGAGAGGTTGACCTCGATCAGCACGTTCAGCGGCGCGAGGCTTGCCGGGCGCTGCTGCGACAGGCGCTGCGCGATCTTCTCGCGATCGACGCTCTGCACCCAGTCGAAACGCTCGGCCGCGGCGCGGGTCTTGTTGCTCTGCACGGGCCCGATGAGGTGCCACTCGAGCTCGCGCGCCCGGGACTCGCCAAGCAGCTTCGCCAGCGCGTCCATCTTCTCGAGCGCCTCCTGGACATAGTTCTCGCCGAACGCACTCTGTCCGGCGGCCTCGGCCTCGGCGATTCGCACCGGCGGGTGCGTCTTGGTCACCGCTAGCAGGCGCACCGAGCCGGGCGCGCGCCCCGTTCCAACGACGGCTGCGGCGATGCGTGACATTACAGCTTGCAAATTGTCGCTAATCGTTGCCATAATTTCTTGAAACTGCGGGGATTTTCTCGCCGCAACACGCTTACCGCACCATTATGGGGACATTGTAATGGATCTCACCGAGCTGCTCGCCTTCGTGGTCAAGAACAAGGCGTCCGACCTGCACCTGTCGGCAGGGCTGCCGCCGATGATCCGGGTGCATGGCGACGTGCGCCGGATCAACGTGCCGCCGCTCGAGCACAAGGACGTGCACACGATGATCTACGACATCATGAACGACGGCCAGCGCAAGTTCTACGAGGAAAACCTCGAGTGCGACTTCTCGTTCGCGGTGCCCAACCTGGCGCGCTTCCGGGTAAACGCGTTCGTGCAGCAGCGCGGCGCGGCGGCGGTGATGCGAACCATTCCGTCGAAGATCCTATCCCTCGAGGACCTGAAGTGCCCTCCGATCTTCAAGGACATCTCGGAGTATCCGCGCGGCATCGTGCTGGTGACGGGTCCCACGGGCTCGGGCAAGTCGACGACCCTGGCGGCGATGGTCAACCACATCAACGAGAACGAGTTCGGCCACATCCTGACCATCGAGGATCCGATCGAGTTCGTGCACGAATCCAAGAAATGCCTGATCAACCAGCGCGAGGTCGGCCCGCACACGCTTTCCTTCGCCAACGCGCTCAGGAGCGCGCTGCGCGAGGACCCGGACGTGATTCTGGTGGGTGAGATGCGCGACCTCGAGACCATCCGCCTTGCGCTCTCGGGCGCGGAGACCGGTCACCTGGTGTTCGGCACGCTGCATACCAGCTCGGCCGCCAAGACGATCGACAGGGTCGTCGACGTTTTCCCGGCAGCCGAGAAGGAGATGGTGCGCGCAATGCTCTCCGAGTCGCTGCGCGCGGTGATCTCGCAGACGCTGCTCAAGACCAAGGACGGCTCGGGGCGCGTCGCCGCTCACGAGATCATGATCGGCACCCCGGCAATTCGAAACCTGATCCGAGAGAACAAGATCGCGCAGATGTACTCCGCGATCCAGACCGGAGCCACCGTGGGGATGCAGACGCTCGACCAGAACCTGCAGGAGATGGTCAAGCGCAACCTGGTTTCGCCAGGGGAAGCGCGCGGCAAGGCGCAGAACAAGGATATCTTCCCGGGCTGAGCGCCGGGCACCGGCATACCGGCACAGGAGGCATGGCATGGAAAGAGAACAGGCAACCAAGTTTATGTACGACCTGCTTCGCGCCCTGGTCGCGAAGAAGGGCTCCGACCTGTTCATCACGGCGAATTTTCCGCCGGCGATGAAGGTCGACGGCAAGATGACGCCGGTGTCGCAGCAGGCGCTGAGCGCCGGGCACACGCAGATGCTGGCGCGCTCGATCATGAACGACCGCCAGGCGGCCGATTTCGAGGCCCACAAGGAGTGTAACTTCGCGATCAGTCCGGCCGGCATCGGGCGCTTCCGCGTCAACTGCTTCATACAGCAGAGCCAGGTCGGAATCGTCCTGCGCGTCATCACCACGGCGATCCCCAACTTCGAGGAGCTCAACCTGCCACCGGTGCTGAAGGACGTCGCGATGACCAAGCGCGGATTGGTGATCTTCGTCGGCGCCACCGGCTCGGGCAAATCGACCTCGCTCGCCGCCATGGTCGGCTACCGCAACGAGAACTCCTACGGCCACATCATCACGATCGAGGATCCAGTCGAGTTCGTCCACCCGCACAAGAACTGCATCGTTACCCAGCGCGAGGTGGGAGTCGATACCGACTCCTGGGAGATGGCGCTCAAGAACACCCTGCGCCAAGCGCCGGACGTGATCCTGATCGGCGAGATCCGCGACCGCGAGGTGATGGAGCACGCGATCGCGTTCGCCGAGACCGGCCACCTGTGCCTCGCCACGCTGCACGCCAACAACGCAAACCAGGCGATGGACCGGATCATCAACTTCTTCCCCGAAGATCGGCGCCAGCAGCTGCTGATGGATCTGTCGCTTAACCTCAAAGGGGTGATCTCGCAGCGCCTGATCCCGCTCAAGGAGGGCAAGGGGCGCGCCGCGGCGGTCGAGGTGCTGCTCAACTCGCCGCTGATCTCCGACCTGATCTTCAAGGGCGAGGTGCACGAGATCAAGGAAGTGATGAAGAAGTCGCGCGAGCTCGGCATGCAGACCTTCGACCAGGCGCTGTTCGACCTGTACGAGAAAGGCCGCATCGGCTACGAGGACGCGCTGCGCTTTGCCGATTCGACCAACGAGGTGCGCCTGGCGATAAAGCTGCACGGCAAGGAGGCCAAGGACCGCGATCTCACCAAGGGCATCGAGCACCTGGACATCGTGTAACGGGCGGGTTGCGCTGCAACAGCAAGGCTTCCACGGGGTCTTTCCCTACCTGGTCTCGCCGCTCGACGCCGCCGGCGAGGTGAACGCGCAGGTGCTCGCACACCTGTGCGACGACCTGATCGAGGCCGGGGTGCACGGCCTCACGCCGCTCGGCTCGACCGGAGAGTTCGCCTACCTATCGTTCACCCAACGTCGCCGCATCGTGGAAGTGGCGGTGCAGGCGGCGAGAAAGAGGGTGCCCGTGGTCGCTGGCGTGGCCTCGACCACGATCGCCGACGCGGTGGCGCAGGCGCGCGAATGGCAGGGCCTGGGCTGCGACGGCATCCTGGCCATCCTCGAGGCCTACTTCCCGGTCACGGACGACGGGGTCTACGCATACTTCGAGGCGATCGCAAACGCGGTCTCGCTGCCGGTGGTGCTGTACACCAACCCCAACTTCCAGCGCTCGGACTTGAGCCTGCCCGTGATCGAGCGACTGAGCCGCATCGCCAACATCCGTTACATCAAGGACGCCTCGTACAACACCGGCAGGCTGTTGTCGATCATCGAGCGCGTCGAGGGCCGGATGCAGGTGTTCGCCGCCTCTTCCCACATTCCGGCCTGCGTGATGCTGATCGGCGGCGTCGGCTGGATGGCCGGCCCGGCGTGCGTCGCGCCACGCCAGAGCGTCGCGCTCTACGAGCTGTGCCGCAAGGGCGACTGGGTCGAAGCAATGAAGCTGCAGCGCCGCCTGTGGCGCCTGAACCAGGCGTTCGCCAAGTACAACCTGGCCGCCTGCATCAAAGGCGGTCTCGAGCTGCAGGGCTACGCGGTGGGCGCTCCGTTGCCGCCGCAGGCGCCGCTTTCCCCGCAAGGACGCGAGGAAGTGCGCAGCGCCCTCGCGGAAATCGGCGCTCTCTGAATGGTGGAGCGCGCGGCAGTCGCTCCCGTTCCGCTGGACGAGATCGAGCTCAGCGCGGTGCGCGCGCAAGGCGCCGGCGGGCAGAACGTCAACAAGGTCTCCAACGCGGTCCACCTGCGCTTCGCCATCCGCGCCTCGTCGCTGCCCGAGCCGGTCAAGCAGCGCCTGCTCGCCCTGCGCGACGCGCGCATCAGCGCCGACGGCGTGGTGGTGATCAAGGCCCAGCGCCACCGCAGCCTCGAGCTGAACAAGGCCGAAGCGCTCGAGCGGCTCTCCGAGCTGGTGCGGCGCGCCACCTACACGCCGCGCAGGCGCAAGCCCACCAAGCCGACGCGAAGCTCGCGGCTCAAGCGTCTCGAGAGCAAAATCAAGCGCGGTCGAATCAAGGCGCTGCGGGGCCGGGTGACCGACTGAGCGCGCCGCGCCGGCGCGCTCCCGCGACGATCTCGAACTCGTACAGGCGACACTCGATCGGTCCGTTGTAGAGCGGCGTGCGGCGCGAAGGCGTGAGCCGTATCAGCTTCTCGAGCCGGCGGTCGGCGGTGAAGAAGTAGCAGCGCCAACCCGCATAGCGCTGCTTGAGCGCATCGCCGAGCCTGGGATAGAACGCCGCCAGCTGCTCGGACTCGCCGATCCTCTCGCCGTAGGGTGGATTGGCGATCATCACGCCCGAGGGGGCGGGCGCAGAGCGCTCGAGCACGTCGCACTGCGCGAGCGTCACCCAGCGCTCCACGCCGGCTGCCGCCAGGTTGCGCCGCGCGGCCGCGATC
>JBAUTD010000428.1:0-1637 GCA_049582045.1 Burkholderiales bacterium | reverse complement strand
GACCAGGACCGTCATGCCGCGGCGAGCGCGGGCGGACGGCGCGACCAGGTGCCCGCCACGCTCAAGCCCGCGACGATGTGCCAGATCCCCCACCACGCCGTGATCACCGCCATTCCGCCCAGCCCGTCGAAGTAGCCGAAGATCAGGATCAGGCCGAGGCCGGAGTTCTGGATCCCGCACTCGATGCAGACCGCGCGCCGGTCGCGCTCTGGCAGGCCCGCGGCGCGCGCGAGGCCATATCCGGTCGCGAGCGCGAGCGCGTTGTGCACGAACACGATGCCGACCACCATGCCGACGTAGGCGAGGAAGTACTGCCAGTTCGCCGCCAGCGCGGCCAGCACGAACACGGCGAAGAACCCAAGCGAAAAGATCTTGAACGGCTTCACCGCGCGCGCGGTGAAGCGCGGAAAGCGGCGCGACACGAACAGTCCGGCCGCGAGCGGCGCGCCGAGCAGCAGCAGCACGTGGGCGAACATCTCGAGCGGATTGACCGCGACCGCGCGCAGGATCGGCTGCGCGGGCGCGTACAGGCCGCCCCAGAAGGCCACGTTGAGCGGCGTCATGACGATCGCGGCGAGCGTCGACAGGGTGCTGATCGACACCGACAGCGCGGTGTTGCCGCGCGCGAGATGGGTGAGGAAATTCGAGATGTTGCCCGCCGGGCACGACGAAACCAGGATCATGCCGAGCGCGATGCTCGGGCGCGGCTGCAGCGCAAGCACCAGCAGGTAGGTCGCGGCCGGGAACACCACGTGGTGCCCGAGCAGGCCGATCGCGAGCGCGCGCGGCGTCGCAAGCGCGGCCTTGAAGTCGGCAGGCTTCAACTCGAGCGAAACGCCGAACATCACCAGCCCGAGTATCACGTTCAGCGCGAGCAGCGTCTGCGGGTTGAAGTTCAGCCGCACCAGGTCGATGTCGCTCATGGCGCTACTTGCCCGCGGGCTCCTCGTGCATCTTCTTGAAGTGCAGCAGCCCCGGCGCCCACATGTGCTTCACCGGGTCGACGTCGACGTGGATCACCGCGCACTTGCCGGCGGCAAGGCTGCGCTCGAGCGCCGGGCCGAGCGCGGCCGGGTCGGCGACGCGCTCGCCATGCGCGCCCATCGACTCGGCCAGCTTGTCGAAGGCGATCTCGCCCAGGTCGGCCTTGATCGTCTCGTCGGGCCCGAGCGACTTCATGATGAGGGTCTTCAACGGCCGCAGCATGAACTGCTGGTTCATCTTCACCATGCCCCACTGGCGATCGCACAGCACCAGGTAGACCACGCGCAGCCCGTTGCGGATCGCGGTCTCGATCTCCTGCGGATGAAATCCCATCGCGCCGTCGCCGATGATGCAGCACACCGGGCGCTCCGGGCGCGCCGCCGCCGCACCGAGCGCCTGCGCGACGCCCGCGCCCAGCATGCCGAACTTGAAGGTCGACAGCAGCGTGTTGGGCGTTCGCACCTCGTGATAGAACAGGGCCCAGATCGCGGCATTGCCGCCGTCGGCGACCATGACCGCGTCGTCGCCGAACGCCTGCTGGCAGACGTGCGCGACGTGCGCGGGATTCATCGGCACGGCGCGGTCCTCGAGCCGCTTGTCGAGCTCGGCGCGCTCGGCGCGGCAGGCTGCCGCGTACTTTGCCGCGCGTGCCC
>JBAUTD010000427.1:0-5257 GCA_049582045.1 Burkholderiales bacterium | reverse complement strand
GCCCAGGCCGCGGCACAGGAACTCCAGCCGCGCGCGCCGGCCCTGAAGCGCGAGCGCCTTGTCGAGGAACTCGCCGGTGGCGTGGCTGTAGGGCTCGCCGGCGCGCTTGAGCAGCTCGCCCAGCACGACGCAGTTGTGCGCCTCGTCGCCCTGGACATTGCGCAGCGCCTTCCATGCCTCGCCCTCGCGCGGGTACTCGCCGAGGAACTCGAGCAGCGCCCTCGCGCCTGCGCGCTCGGCCTCGAGCATGCGGTTGAGGAACGCGCACCACTCGGCGCGCGCGAAGGCCGGCGCGGCGCCGCTCATGACAGGTGCACGTACTCGTAGTCGATCGGCAGGTTGTTGATGCCGCGGTCGGGCGGCGCGATCCAGGCCGCCATCTTGCCCGGCTCGACCACCTTCTGCATGAGCGATTTCACGAAAGCCTTGTCGTCGGGCGAGGGGACCCATTCGTACAGGCGCCGCTCGTACTCGTCCTTCGGCAGCAGCTTGCCGTCGGGGCCGACCGGCAGCCCGACCCAGGAGCCGATCGCGCGCCGGAAGCGCGACGAGGGCAAGGTGAGCCGGAACTCGTGCCCGGCGCGCTCGATCGCGCGGTTCCAGCGCTTCAGGCCGATCTCGCAGTCCTTGAGGTAGGACTCGCGCATCACCTCGTTCAGCGCGTTCAGCATCGGCACCTCCTGCGCGCCCTCGGGCGTGTCGAGCTTGAGGCTGACGTCGCGCAGCACGTGGTCGGCGTACTGCGACTCGTCGGGCCGGCCTTTGAGTCCGTTGGCGAAGCTCGCCGCGGCGTTGGACGAGATCTCCGAGCCGAAAAGGTCGAGCGACGAGGAGCACCAGAAGTTGAGGTACTTCTGCAATAGCGGCAGGTCGACCGCGCCGCGCGCGCGCACTTTGGCCGGATCGTCGGTGCCGAGCTCCTTCATCACCTCCAGCGTGCGCTTGACCACGCGCCCGATGCCGGTCTCGCCCACGAACATGTGGTGCGCTTCCTCGGTCAGCATGAAGCGGCAGGTGCGCGACAGCGGGTCGAAGCCGCTTTCGGCGAAGCTCTTCAACTGGTACTTGCCGTCGCGGTCGGTGAAGTAGGTGAAGCAGTAAAGCGACAGCCAGTCCGAGATCGGCTCGTTGAAGGTCGTCAGGATCCGCGGCTTGTCCGCATCGCCTGAGTGGCGCGCGAGCAGCTCCTCGGCCTCCTCGCGCCCGTCGCGTCCGAAGTAGGCGTGAAGCAGATACACCATCGCCCACAGGTGGCGGCCTTCCTCGACATTGATCTGGAACAGGTTCCTCAGGTCGTAGAGCGACGGGCACAGGTGCCCGAGCATGCGCTGCTGCTCGACCGAGGCGGGCTCGGTGTCGCCCTGGGTGACGATCAGGCGTCGCAGCGTCGAGCGGTGCTCGCCCGGCACCTGCTGCCAGACCGGCTGCCCCATCTGGTCGCCGAAGCCGATCGTGCGCTCCGGCTGCTGGTCGGCGAGAAAGATGCCCCAGCGGTAATCTGGCATCCTGACCGCGCCGTAGGTCGCCCAGCCCTGGGCGTCGACCGAGGTGGCGGTGCGCAGGTAGACGTCGGCCTTCTCGAAGTCGCTCGGCCCCATCTCGTGCCACCACTGCAGGAAGTGCGGCTGCCAGTGCTCGAGCGCGCGCTGCAGCGTCTTGTCGTGGGCGAGGTCGACGTTGTTGGGAATCTTCTCGGCGTAGTTGATGGCCATGTGCGGAATCCTAACTGAATCTTACGTATTCGAAATTGACCGGCTGCTTGTTGATGCCGTTTAGCGGCGGCGCGATCCAGTTGGCGAACTTGCCAGGCTCGGTCACGCGGCCCATCAGGGAATGCACGAAGGCGCGGTCCTCCTCGGTCGGCAGCCAGCTCCCGTGCTTGTGCGTCCACTCGGCTTCGGAGATCAGCTTGCCGGCCGGGTCGATGTGCAGCTGGGCGAACAGGCCGATCCGCCGGTTGAAGCCCTTGTGCGGGAGCTTGAAGCGGAACGGCACGCCGGCCTTGTCGGGGATGCGGTTCCAGCGGTCGATCGCTTTCTGCACGTCGGCGATCCAGTCGTCGCGCAACCGCTCGTTGAGCGCCGTAAGCGCCGGCACGTGCCGCACGACGATGCGGTCCTCGGCCACGTCGGGCACCTCGTACTCGGCGCTTTCCAGCCGGTGGTCGTCGCCGATTCCGGTTTCGTCGAAGCGCCCCTTGAGGCCCTGGGTGTAGAACGACGCGGCGTTGGAGCTGATCTCGGAGCCGTACAGGTCGCTGGTCACGCTGAAGTGGAAGTTGAGGTACTTCTGCAGCGTGGGCAGGTCGATCACGCCCAGGCCGCGCAGCCTGGCCGGGTCGTCGGTCTTGTGCTGGTTCATCACGTCGCAGGTGCGCTGGATGATGCGCGCGATGCCGGTCTCGCCGACGAACAGGTGGTGCGCCTCTTCCGTGAGCATGAAGCGGCAGGTGCGCGACAGCGGGTCGAAGCCCGATTCCGCCAGCGCCGCGAGCTGGTACTTGCCGTCGCGGTCGGTGAGAAAGGTGAACATGAAAAACGACAGCCAGTCCGGCGTCTTCTCGTTGAACGCGGTGAGGATCCTCGGGTTGTCGGCGTCGCCCGAGCGGCGCTCGAGCAGCGCCTCGGCTTCCTCGCGCCCGTCGCGGCCGAAGTAGGCGTGCAGCAGATACACCATGGCCCAGAGGTGGCGGCCTTCCTCGACGTTGACCTGGAACAGATTGCGCAGGTCGTACAGCGAAGGGCAGGTGAGCCCGAGGTGGCGCTGCTGCTCGACCGACGCCGGCTCGGTGTCGCCCTGCGTCACGATGATGCGGCGAAGCGTCGAGCGGTATTCGCCCGGCACGTCCTGCCACGCGTCCTCGCCCTTGTGCGCGCCGAAGTTGACCTTGCGCTCGGCCTGCGCAGGGGCGAGGAAGATGCCCCAGCGGTAATCGGGCATCCTCACGTAGTCGTAGTGCGCCCAGCCCTTGGGCTCGACGCTGACCGCGGTGCGCAGGTACACGTCCATCGCCTGCGACTTCTCGGGGCCCATCTCGCCCCACCACTTGAGGTACTCGGGCTGCCAGTGTTCGAGCGCGCGCTGCAGCGATTTGTTGCCCGAGAGCTCGACGTTGTTCGGAATGCGCTCGTTGTAGTCGATGCCGGTCATGGTCAGACGCGCTCCCAGTTGAAGTTCGGCTTGGCGCCGCTGCCGTACACCTTGAGCGCGCCCTGCTCGCCGACCGCGTTGGGGCGGATGAAGATCCAGTTCTGCCACGCGGTGAGGCGGCCGAAGATGCGCGTGGCCATGTTCTCGCGCCCGCTGAAGCGCAGGCTCGCCTCCATCCCGGTC
Source organism: Burkholderiales bacterium (assembly GCA_049582045.1). GTDB lineage: Bacteria > Pseudomonadota > Gammaproteobacteria > Burkholderiales > SG8-39 > DAHVFK01. The sequence continues at coordinate 1,924 of JBAUTD010000427.1, read as the reverse complement.
AGGGCGTCGGGCGAAAGGCTCGCGCGCTCCTCGATCGCGAGCCGGATCTCGTCCTCCCAGTCCAGATCGTCGGGCGCCATGGTCACCAGCCCGAGCTCGAGCGCGTCGTGCGCGTCGAGTTTCTCGCCGATCGCCTGGCGCGCGGCCTCGACCGGAGCCGACTCCTCGCAGAAGCGCGCTTCGATGCGCGTGGCGCCGCTCGCCATCGGCCAGAGTCCGAAATTCGCATTCGAGAGTGCGAGGTGCGGCGCGCCCCCGTCCTCCTCGGGCAGGTGCAGCATGTAGCTGCGGTCGGCGGCGAACATCAGCTCGGCAAGCGTGCCGGCGAAGCACGAGCCCTGGTCGACGATGGCGAACATCGAGCGGCTCGAGACGTCCAGGCGTGCGAGCGTGCGGCGCAGATAGCCGACGGCCTCGCGCACGAACCAGTGCTTGGCGTTCGCCTCGAGCGCGGCGTCCGTCGCCAGCACCGCGTCCGCGCTGCCGCGCGTCTTGAGCAGCCACAGCCCGATCTCGAGCTCGTTGTGGCGCAGATTGAGGATCGCGTCGTCCAGCTCGCGCGCGAGCTTCAACGGCCACCAGTCCGCGCCCGCGGCGAGCATCTGCTCCGGGGTCTGCGGCTGCGGGCCTTCGGGCGCGGCGAGCGTGATGGTCGCGGTGCGCGCGGGGCGATTCAGGTGCACCTCGACCGAGGAGTAGTGGTAGCCGGCCTCGTCCTCGCGGCGCGAGAGTGGCTTGAGCTCGATCCCCTTGCCGCCTGGGCGGTCGGAAAGCTTCGCCAGCTCGAGCGCACGCGCCCTGACCATCTCGGCGAACTGCTGCGGTTTGGCGACGTGGTCGACCAGCTTCCATTGCTTCGCGCGGTCGGCGCGCACGCCCTCGGCGGTGGTGCAGAACACGTCGGCCAGGTCGCGCCGGACTTTGCGCTTGTCCACCAGGCGCGTCAGCCCGCCGGTGCCCGGCAGCACGCCGAGCAGCGGCACCTCGGGCAGGCTCACCGTGCTCGAGCGGTCGTCCACCAGGGCGATTTCGTCGCAGGCGAGGGCCACCTCGTAGCCGCCGCCGGCGGTGGTCCCGTTCAGCGCCGCGAGGAATTTCAGGCCCGAGTGCGCACTGGAGTCTTCCAGGCCGTTCCTCGTCTCGTTGGTGAACTTGCAGAAGTTCACCTTCCACGAATGCGCGCTCAAGCCCAGCATGTAGATGTTGGCGCCGGAGCAGAACATGCGCGCCTTGCCGCTGGTGAGCACCACGCACTTCACCTCGGGGTGCTCGAAGCGGATGCGGTTGAGCGCGTCGTGCAGCTCGATGTCGACCCCCAGGTCGTACGAATTGAGCTTGAGCTTGTAGCCGGGCGCGATGCCCTTGTCCTCGGCCACGTCCAGCGCAAGCGTGGCGACCGGGCCGTCGAAGCCGAGTTTCCAGTGGTTGTAGCGCTCGGGATGGGTTTCGAAGCCGACGCGCACGCGGCCGGCGGGAATGGGAGCGTTCATTTCTCCTCCTTGGAGACGAGGTTGCGCAGCTGGGCGAGGCTCTGCCTGACGGGCTTGCCCGAAGTGTCGATGACGGCGTCGGCGCGCGCGTAGAGCCGATCGCGCTCCGAGAGCAGGCGCCTGATCTCGTCCAGCGCGGCCGAGCGGCCCTTGAACGGGCGCATATCGCCCTGCGAGATCACGCGCGACATGTGCTCCTCGGGCGACGCCTTGAGCCAGACGCAGTAGCAGCGCTCGCGCAGCAAGTCGTAATTGTCGTGGTCGGTGACCAGGCTGCCGCCGGTGGCGATCACCGCGCGGTCGTGCTGGCGCAGCACGCGCTCGAGCGCGCGCCGCTCGAAGCGGCGGTAGGCGTCCTGGCCGTAGATCGAGAACACTTCGCCCAGGTTCGAGCCCGCCTCGCGCTCGACCTCGCGGTCGAGCTCGACGAACGG
>JBAUTD010000426.1:0-3503 GCA_049582045.1 Burkholderiales bacterium | reverse complement strand
TTGCCGCACCCCGACGGACCCACCATCACCACAAACTCCCCGTCCGCGATCTCCATCGAGATCCCGTCGATCACCTTCGCCTCACCGAAGGACTTGCTCACATTGCGGATCGATACGGCGGACATTTGCTATTGCTCTTAGGGTCGATTGCGCGCGGCCAAATAATACGCGATTGGACGCGGCCTATTTCGCGGTCTGCATCGCGATACCCTCCGCGAAGCTCTTGCGGAACGCGATCAGCACCGCGAGCGGAGGCAGCATCGCCACGATGGTGCCGGCCATAATGACGTTCCAGGCCGGGGAGATCTGGTCCGTGGCGATCAGCATCTTGATCCCGATCTGCACCACGCGCATGTCCTCGGTGTTGGTCACGATGAGAGGCCAGAGGTACTGGCTCCACATGAAGATGAACTCGATCACGAACAGCGCGGCGATGTTGGTGCGCGACACCGGCACCAGAACGTCCCAGAAGTAGCGCAAGGGTCCCGCGCCGTCCATGCGCGCCGCGTCCGGCAGATCGCGCGGCACCGTGAGGAAGAACTGGCGGAACAGCAGGATTCCCGTGGTGCTGGCGAAAAACGGAAACATCAGCGCCGAATAGGTGTTCACCCAGTGGAAATTCGCCATCATTTCGTAGGTCGGCAGGATCCTCACCGGCAGCGGCAGCATCTGCGTGATCATCGTCATCGGGAACAGAAGCGCCCGGCCGCGGAATCTGAAGTGGGTGTAGGCGAACGCCGCCATCAGCGAAAGGACGATCTTCACCACCGCCGCACCGACCGAGATGACCGAGGTGACGAAGAACAGGCGCCCCATGTGCACGCGATTCCAGGCTTCCACCACGTTGTGCCACAGCTGGTCGCCCGGCACCAGCCGGGGCGGATAAACGTAGGCCTGCTGGAAGCTCAGGGTGCTGACGATCACGGCGTAGAACACCGGAAAGGCGATGATCGTCACCAGCGCGATCAGCGCGGCATGCGTCGCACCCGCCTTCCATTGCCGGGGCGTCATTCGGGCGGCTCCCTAGCGGGCATAGATCGCCTTGCGCGTCGCGAAGTGCAGCTGGATCACGGCCGCGACCGAAATGACCACGAACACGATGCAGGACTCGGCGGATGCGGCCCCCGTGTCCAGATAGAGGAACGCATCGCGGTAGAGCTTGTAGATGAGGATGTTGGTCGCATCTCCCGGCCCGCCGTGCGTCATGATGTCGATCAGGCCGAATACCTGGAAGAACGCATAAATCATGTTGACGAACAGCAGGAACGTCGTCGTCGGCGACAACATCGGGAACGTGATGTCCCAGAACGTACGCCAGGGGCCCGCGCCGTCGACTCGCGCGGCATCGATGAACTCCTCGGGGATGTTCTGCAACCCGGCGAGGAAGAACACGATGTTGTAGCCGAGCATCTTCCAGGTGGCGGCCGCGGACACGACCAGCAGCGCGAGCTCGCCGTTCGTCATCCAGTTCATCAGGTAGCCGCCGGACAGCTTGGCGACGACGAACGGAACGATTCCGGTCGCCGGAGCGAACATCAGCGCCCAGATGGCGCCGGCCACCGCCGGGGAGAGCGCATAGGTCCAGATGAGCGCGATCTGGTAGAAGCCCTGGCCGCGCAGCTTCTGGTTGAGCAGGTGCGCGACCGCGAGCGAAACGCTCAGCCCGACCACCATCACGAAACCCGCGAACAGCAGCGTCGCGACTGCGCTGCTGCGAAACGCCTGCGACTCGAACAGGCGGACGTAGTTGCGCAGTCCGACGTAGACCGTCTTGGTGCCGAAGGCGGTGGAGGCGTAGAAGGATTCCTGCACGCTCTGCAGGAAGGGGTAGACCAGGAACACCACGATCACCGCCACGGATGGCAGGATCAGGAGGTAAGGCAGGAGAGGATGCCCCGGAAACCTCTCCTCCTCGACCACTTTCTCCATCGTCGCTGTCGCGATGCGTCGTCCGGGGCGGGTGTTCTAGCGATTCAGCTGCGCGAAGTCCTCGAGCAGCTGGTTGGCCTTGCGCGCCGCCTCGTCGAGCGCGGCCTTGGACGAGAGTTGACCCGAGACCGACTTCTCGATCGCGGTGCGCTCGAACTCGCGCACCTGCACGAACGGCCCCATGCGCACCCCGGTCGCGGCGGCGGTGTCGCGCCGCCCTGACAGGATCTGCAGGAACGCGGTGAGGTAGTTCTGGTCCTGGCTGAACCAGCCTTCACCCATCAATTCCTGCACCGCGCCGTTGACCGTCGGGAAGTAGCCGGTTCCCTTGTGCCATTCGACCGCAACCTTTGGCTGGCCGAGGTACTTGAGGAAGGCCCAGACCGCGCGCAGCTGCTCCTTGCTCTGCCCCTTGGTGACCCAGAGGCTCGCGCCGCCGATCACCGAGTTGCCGCGCGGATAGCCCTCCAGCCGCGGCAGGAACCCGGTGCCCACCTTGAACGGCGAGCCCTTCTCGATCCCCTTGAGCGAGGAGGTCGACTGCAGCAGCATCGCGATCTGTCCGCTCTGGAACGCCGCGTTGGCCGAATACTCCGGCCCGCCGTAGATGAAGATGCCTTCCTTGGCGAGCCGCGTCCAGGTGTCGAGAACCTTCACTCCGAGCGGGCCGTTGAAAAGCACCTTGCGCGCCAGGCCGCTGCGGCCATTGTCGTGGTCGGCGAAAAGCTGGTTGTGGACCGCGAACATCTGCTCGAACATCCAGTCCGGCCAGCCGAAAGACAGCACGTGCTTCACCGCGCCGCTCGCGAGCAGCTTCTTGCCGTCTGCCTCGAGCTCTTCCCAGGTCGCCGGCGGCCGGTTCGGATCGAGGCCCGCCTTCGCGAACAAGTCCCGGTTGTAGTACAGCATCGCGGTCGACGAATTGAACGGCATCGACCACAGGTTGCCGCCCGAGGCGTAGTAGTTGGTGATCGGGATGACGTACTGCGCCCAGTCCCAGGTTTCCCCCACCATCCCCGGTATCTGGTACACGGGAATCACCGCTCCGCTGGAGAGCATCGTCTGGGTGCCGACCTCGTAGGACTGCATCAGGTTCGGGGCAGTGTGCGAGCGGTACGCGGTGATGTACTTGGTCAGGGTCTCCTCGTAGCTGCCCGTGTAGAGCGCCTTCAGCTCGAATTCGGGGTGCGCGGCGTTGAAGTCCTTCACGATCGCGTCCACCACCTTTCCGTTCGAGCCGCTCATCGCGTGCCACCACGTGATCTCGACCTTCGCCGCCAGAGCTGTCGGCGCGAGGCAGACGCCCAGCGTCCAGGCGAGCGCGAGCAGCAGCCATGATCTGACTTTCATATCCGGCCTCCCTTGTATGCGTCGCCCGCGCGATTGCGCGGGCCGGCTGCCGTACTTATATCCTCCCCGAATGCACCGCGTTTGACGCAGATCAAGCCTCGATGCGCCTGCCTGTGTCGGGGTCGAAGAAGTGCAGGTTCTCGGCGGCGAAGCGCAGCGGCAGGTGACCGTCCTGCGGCTTGATCGAGGCGTGCAGCCGCGCGGCCACCCGCGGGCTCGCCTTG
>JBAUTD010000425.1:0-4349 GCA_049582045.1 Burkholderiales bacterium | reverse complement strand
GCGCCTGACGGCGTCGCGCAGTTTGCGCTCGATGGGCTCGCAGGCGATCGTCGCGGCGAGCGCGGCCTCCAGGTTGCCGGTTGGATCGGCTTCCGAATGCGCGAGATACATCCCTGCGGTGAGGCGGTCGCGCGCCGCGCCCGGCGCGAGCAGCAGCTGCGCGCACTGCTGGTTGAGCCGGTCCGAGGGCAAGGCGAAGCGCTTGCCCAAGGGGAACAGCACCGCGCGCAGCTTGAGCGCCGCCAGACGGCTGGGGAAGTTCGCGATGATCGCATCGAGCGCCTGCTGCGCCTGGTGGAGCGCATCCTGCACCGAGTACTCGAGCAGCGGCAGGTCTTCGCGCATGCGGCCCTGGTCCTCGTAGCGCTTGAGCGCGGCCGAGGCGAGGTACATCGCCGAGAGCACGTCGCCCAGGCGCGCCGAGATCTTCTCCCTGCGCTTTAGCGAGCCGCCCAGCACGAGCATGGAGACGTCGGCGGCGAAAGCGAATCCGGCCGAGACGCGCGACAGGTCCTTGTAGTAGCGCCGCGTCTCCGGCGCGGCGCGCGCTGGCGCGGACGCGAATGCGGATCCGGTAAGCGCATGGGCGAAGGCGCGCGCGCCGTTGCCGATGGTGTGTCCGACGTGCGCGAACAGCGCGGCGTCGAATTCGCGCGAGGCTTCATCCCCGCGCATGTCCTTTGCCGCGCGCATCTCGCGCAGCACGTAGGGATGGCAGCGGATCGCGCCCTGGCCGAAGATGATCAGGCTGCGCGTGAGGATGTTGGCGCCTTCGACCGTGATGCCCACCGGCACGACCTGGTAGCCGCGCCCGATCCAGTTGTTCGGCCCGAGGCAGATACCCTTGCCGCCGTGGATGTCCATCGCGTCGTCGATCACTTTGCGCACGCGCTCGGTCATGTGATATTTGGCGATGGCCGAGATCACCGCGGGCTTTTCGCCCGCATCGACCGCGCCGGCGGTCATCACGCGGGTCGCGTCCATCAGGTAGCAATTGGCCGCGATCCGCCCGAGCGCCTCTTCTACCCCTTCGAGCTTGCCGATGGGCGTCTTGAACTGGCTGCGCACCCTGGCGTAGGCGCCGGTATAGCGCGCCATGGCTTTCGCGCCCCCGACCGACGAGGTCGGCAGCGAGATCGAGCGCCCCGCCGCGAGGCAGCCCATCAGCATCATCCAGCCCTTGCCCGCGTATTCGCGTCCGCCGATGATCCAATCGAGCGGCATGAACACGTCCTTGCCGGAGTTCGGCCCGTTCTGGAACACCGCGTTCAGCGGCAGGTGGCGGCGCCCGATTTCGACCCCGGGGTGGCCGGTCGGCACCAGAGCGCAGGTAATGCCGAGATCCTCGTCGCCGCCCAGCAGGCGCTCCGGATCGTAGAGGCGGAAAGCCAGGCCGAGCAGCGTCGCCACCGGCCCGAGCGTGATGTAGCGCTTGTCCCACGTGACGCGCATGCCGAGCACTTCCTTGCCCTGGTACATGCCGCGGCACACGACGCCGAAATCCGGTATCGCGGCGGCGTCCGAGCCCGCTTCGGGGCTGGTGAGCGCGAAGCACGGGATCTCGAGCCCCCTGGCGAGGCGCGGCAGGTAGTAGTTCTTCTGCTCCTCGGTGCCGTAGTGCAGCAGCAGCTCGGCCGGCCCGAGCGAGTTCGGCACCATCACGCTCACCGCCGCGGCGTTCGAGCGCGTCGCGAGCTTCATCACCACGGCGGAGTGCGCCAGCGCCGAGAACCCCAGGCCGCCGTACTTCTTCGGGATGATCATGCCGAGGAAGCCCTTGTCCTTCATGAACTGCCACGCGCGCGGCGGGAGATCCTGGCGCTCGTGCGTGATTTCCCAGTCGTCGCACATCGCGCACAGCTCTTCGCACGGACCGTCTACGAAGGCCTGCTCTTCGGCAGTGAGCTTGGGCGCGGGGACGGCGAGCAGCTTGTCCCAGTCGGGACGGCCCGAGAACAGATCGCCGTCCCACCAGACGGTGCCGGCGTCGATCGCCTCGCGCTCGGTCTGCGACATGTCCGGCAGGATGCGCCGGTACAGCGCGAGCAGCGGGTTGCTGATGACGGCGCGGCGCAGCGGCGCGACGAACACCAGCGCGAGAACGAACGCGACGACGCAGACGATGACGAATTCGAGCATGACGGTCTCCTCTATGCTTTCCTAGGCGGCTATCCTGACATTTCCGTGTTGCGGCAGCGGCGCGAGCAGGCCGGCAGCGAGGAACGCGACCAGGCGCGCCTCGATCAGCTGCGCGTCGTAGCGGTCCTCCGGCTTGCAGCCCGCGATCAGCTGCACCGTGTCGGTCGCCGCCAGGGTGTACGACAGCGTGCCGAACATGAAGTGCATGCGCCAGACCAGCTCATCGAGCGGGACCTCGGGCAGCGCCCTGGCGAACGCGGCTTTGAAGCGCTCCATCGCGGGCGCGTACAGCTGGCCGATCAGGGCGCGGATCTGTTTTGCAGGCTCGGTATACGTCCGGCCCAGAAGGCGGATGAAGTTTCGCCCGCCCCCCTTCGCGTCCTCGATCATGCGCAAGCTCGCGCCGATGAAGGTGCGGATGATCTGCTCGGGCGCGAGCGGCTGCCCGCCCGCCTGCTGCTCCAGCGCATCGAGCGCGGCCACGCGCTGCGCATTCATAGGGTCGAGCCGGCGGCGGAACAGGGCCTCGATCAACGCGTCCTTCGAGCCGAAGTGATAGTTCACGGCGGCCAGGTTGACGCGCGCGGTCGAGGTCAGCAGCCGCATCGACGTCGCCTCGAAGCCGTGCTGCATGAACAGCTCCTCCGCGACGTCGAGGATGCGGGTGCGAGTCTCGTGCTCCGGTTTGATTGCGCGCAGGGACATGGCGGGGCCCTTCGGCCGGAAAGGATTCAAACGAACGTTTGAATCCTACGGTGCATGCCCCTTCGGCGTCAAGATATGCGAGGCTTGTGCGGGTGAGCGGCGGTTTTCTTCTCGGTCTGGTGCTCGCGTCGATGCTGTGGCTGTTCTTTGCCTTCGGCGCGGTGGTCAACTTCCAGGTCTGGCGCGCCTGGCGTAAGGCGAAGGTGGGCGAGCGAGTCCCCTCGGGCATCCCGTTCCTGCCTGGCCTGTTCGGCGCGATCGCGATGTTCCTCACTCTGCCCACGCTGGCGAAGTGGCTCGACTGGCAACCCGGCGGGTGGGGCATCGCGCTACTGCCGCTGCCGCTCGTGCTGGACGTCTACTGCCTGGGCTGGATCCTGCTGCTGCCGTTCGGTCGGGGCGCGCGCAAAAACCACTAGAATCGCCGGTTCCCCATGGCCCGCCGCTCCCACAACTCCGCCCCCACGCAGCCGCTTCGCGGAACCGAGTGGCGCGCCCTCGGGCTGCTGCTGCCCTACCTGCTCGAATACAAATGGCGCGTGGCGGCCGCGCTGGTGTTCCTTACCGCGGCGAAGGTTGCCAACGTGGGGGTGCCGCTGGTGATGAAGGAGGTGGTCGACGGGCTCGACGCAAAGACCGCGATCGTCGCGGTGCCGGCCGCGCTGCTGGCGATCTACGGCCTGCTGCGCTTTTCCACCACGCTGTTCGCCGAGCTGCGCGACGTGGTGTTCGTGCGCGTAACCCAGCGCGCGATCCGCCGCGTCGCGCTTGGGGTGTTCCGCCACCTGCACCGGCTGTCGCTGCGCTTTCACCTCGAGCGCCAGACCGGGGGCATGACGCGCGACATCGAGCGCGGCACGCGGGGCATCTCCACGCTGCTTTCGTACCTGCTGTTCTCGATCATCCCGGTGATCATCGAGTTCGGGCTGGTCGCCGCGGTGCTGCTGAAGAAGTTCGACTGGCGCTTTGCCGCGATCACCTTCGGCGCGGTTGCGATCTACCTCACGTTCACCGTGCTGGTGACCGAGTGGCGGATGGAGATCCGGCGCCGCGCGAACGAGCTCGACTCGAGTGCCAACACGCGCGCAATCGACAGCCTGCTCAATTACGAGACGGTGAAGTACTTCGGCAACGAGGAATTCGAGGCCCGGCGCTACGACGAAAATCTGCTCAAGTACGAAAGCGCCGCGGTGCAGAACGAGGCTTCGCTCGGGCTGCTCAATATCGGCCAGGCGCTCATCATCGCGGGCGCGGTCACCGCGCTCATGTTCCTCGCCGCGCAGGGCGTCGCGGCGCGCCAGTTCACGCTCGGCGACCTGGTGCTGGTGAACGGCCTGCTGATCCAGCTCTACATCCCGCTCAATTTCCTCGGCATGGTCTACCGCGAGATCAAGCAGGCCCTGATCGACATGGACCGCATGTTCCGGCTGCTCGCGGCGCACCGCGAGATCGAGGACCCGCCGGACGCGGCCGGGCTGCCCGCCGGCCCGGCGGCGGTCGAGTTC
>JBAUTD010000424.1:0-1503 GCA_049582045.1 Burkholderiales bacterium | reverse complement strand
GAGCTGCAGCGCGTGGCGATCGCGCGCGCGCTGGTCGGCGACCCCAAGCTCGTGCTCGCCGACGAGCCCACCGGAAACCTCGACCCGGTCAACGCGCGCCAGGTGCTCGAGCTGTTCAGGAGGCAGGTGAAGGAGAAGGGTGCCGCGGCGATCCTCGTCACCCACTCCGAGGCTGCCGCCGCGGGCTGCGACCGGCGCTACCGCCTCGGCGCCGAAGGCCTGATCGAGCTTGACTAGCGAAGCCGCGCCAGTGCCGGTGCGTTACGCCCACATCCTCGCGTTCTGCTCGGGCATGTCGATCATGGCCGTCGAGCTGTGCGCTTCGCGGCTCGTCGCGCCGTACTTCGGCAGCTCGACCTTCGTGTGGACCAACGTCATCGGCGTGATGCTGGTCGCGCTCGCGCTCGGCTATCTGGCCGGCGGCAGGCTGGCCGACCGGCGCCCTGAGCTGAACGTCCTTCTCAGGCTGCTGCTCGGCGCCTGCGCGTACCTTCTCGTTCTGCCCTACGCCGCGGGGCCGGCGCTCGCCGCGATTTCGGGCCTGATGACGGGCCTGCACTCGTCGTTCGGGTTCATATTCGCCGGGTCGCTCATCGCCATCATCCTGCTGTTCGCGCCGCCGATCGTGGTCATGGGGATGACCGGCCCCTTCCTGATACGCGTCCTGGCGCAGCAACGGCACCTGGGTGAGATCGCGGGGCGCGTGTTCGGCATCTCCACGCTCGGCAGCGTGCTCGGCACGTTCCTGCCGGTGCTCGTTTTCGTTCCCGCCGTCGGCACCAGCAAGACCATCGGGATCTTCGCGGGCGCGCTGCTGGTGGTCGTCGCTCTCGGGCTTCGCCTGAGCGCCGGCGCCGCCGCGGGAGTCCTGGCGCTCGCGCTCGTGCTGGCGCCGGCGCCGGCGCTGCGCCACTTGCCGGGGGAGGTCTGGAGCGGGGAGTCGGCCTACGAGCACGTCGAAGTGATCGACCGCGGCGACCTTCGTTTTCTCGCCTACGACGACGCCATCGGCTGGGAGAGCGTGGTGAACAAGGCCGGGCCGCGGACGGGATTCTATTTCGACTACTTTGCGCGGCTGCCGCGGTATCTCGGCCGGCCCGCGCGCAGCGCGCTCGTGCTGGGCCTGGGCGGCGGCGTGATCGCCAGCCGGCTGCACGACGCGCATCCCGATCTGGCGGTGACGGGCGTCGAAATCGATCCGCTGGTGATCGATGTCGCGCGGCGATTCTTCGATCTCGATCCGCAAACGCGGGTCGTCAACCAGGACGGGCGCATCTTCGTGCGCCTGGACCGCGGCACCTACGACATCGCCGTCGTCGATGCCTATTCGCGCCAGTTCTACATTCCTTTCCATCTCGCGACGCTGCAATTCTTCCGCGAGGTGAAGGCCCGCCTGGCCGCGGACGGGCTGCTGGCGATGAACGTGTCCTCCGCCGGCGCGGACTCGCGGCTCATGCGCGCGCTGCGGGCGACGCTGCGCGGCGTGTTCGCCCACGTCTACAC
>JBAUTD010000423.1:0-2791 GCA_049582045.1 Burkholderiales bacterium | reverse complement strand
GCGCAGGGCCGCGGCGAGCCGCTCGGCCCGCACCGGCTTGAGCAGATAGTCGAGCGCGTTCAGTTCGAAAGCCTCGACCGCGTGGCGGTCGTGCGCCGTGACGAACACGACTGCGGGGGGCTGCGGCAGGCGCACCAGGTGCCGCGCCACCTCGATGCCTCCCATGCCCGGCATCTGGATGTCGAGCAGCAGGACCTGCGCGCCGCTTGCGGGAAGGCGTTCGAGCGCCTCCAGCCCATTGCGGGCCTCGCCCACCACGCGGGTGGGGATTTCCTGCGCGATATCCTCCAGCAACTCGCGCAATCGGCTGCGCGCGGGCGCCTCGTCGTCGGCGATGAATACGGCGAGCTCGCTCATGCGCGCCGAGCCTCGCGCGAGCGGTAGGGCAGCTCGATCTGGACCACGTAGCGGCCGTTGCGCACGCCTACTTCGAGGCTCGCCTCGGCATCGTAGAACAGCTGCAGGCGCTCGCGGATATTGGCCTGCGCCATGCGGTTGCCCGCGCGGTGCTGGTGCTCGGGATAATAGGGATTCTCGACCCGCGCCAGCACTCGCTGGCCGCGCTGCTCGATGCGCACCAGCACCTCGCCGGTGCCGGTGCCGGGCTCGACGCCGTGGTAGATCGCGTTCTCGAGCAGAGGCTGCAGCAAGAGCGGCGGCAGCAATGCGTCGGGGGGCGCGCTGTCCAGCTCCCACGTCACGCGCAGCCGTTCGCCCAGCCTGAGCTGCTCGATGCTGGCGTAGCGCTCGAGCAGCGCGATCTCGTCGGCCAGACGCACGAACTGGCGCCCGTCGGACATCAGGGTGCGGAACAGGTCGGCGAGGTCCTCGAGCGTGCGCTCGGCGCGCTTGGGGTCGCGCCGGATCAATGCCAGCACCGCGTTCAGGCTGTTGAACAGAAAGTGCGGCCGGATGCGCGCCTGCAGCGCCTGCAGCCTCGCCTCCGCGAGTGCGGGCGAATGGGCCTTGGCGAGCAGACGCAGGTAGCCGAGCAGCACCGTGGCCACCAGCGCGGCGAGAACCAGGGTGCGCAGCACCCCGGCAGCGCCCATCCACCACAGATGCGAGCCCGCTGCGAGCAGCAGCACGAGCCCGAGCACGGCGGCGCAGCCGGGCCAGTACGCCAGGCGCGCGAGCAGCGGCGCACAGGCATACAGCAGCACCACGCCGGCAAGCAGCAGCGGCTCCAGGTACGCGGCGGCGGAGATGAACTGTTCGGCGACCTGCGGCCAGGACGACGCGGAGTACAGCGCCGCGGCGAGCGCGAGCAGGTTCACGCCGACCAGGACGCGCGCGATGACGCCCAGGTTGCGAAAGTCGGGAACAGCGTCCGGGTAATCGTTTTGTCTTATACTTGCCATCGCCGCGCCGCGTGATCCCAGTATGCCCCATGGCCCCACCCAGCTCCAAGCGGCCGCCTCGAGTCCGCCGCAATAAGAAAAGCCGCGCCACGGCTTCGGCGAAGCCGTGGTCGGGGCGCTTCGCCGAGCCGGTGGACGAGCTCGTCAAGCGTTTCACTGCGTCGGTTTCCTTCGATCGGCGCCTGGCGCCCTACGACATAGACGGCTCGCTCGCTCACGCCCGCATGCTCGCAGCGCGCGACATCATCGGCCGGTCCGACCTGGCAGCGATCGAGCGCGGGCTGGCCAAAGTGCGGCGCGAGATCGAGTCCGGGGCCTTCGAGTGGTCGCTCGATGCCGAGGACGTCCATCTGAACATCGAGCGCCGGCTGACCGCCCTGGCGGGCGACGCCGGCAAGCGCCTTCATACCGCGCGCTCGCGCAACGACCAGGTCGCGACCGACGTCCGCCTGTGGCTGCGCGCCGAGATCGACGCGATCGACCGCCAGCTCACCAAGCTCGAGCGCGCCCTTGTCGATCAGGCCGCGCGTCACGCCGCGGTGGTAATGCCGGGCTTCACGCATCTTCAGGTCGCGCAGCCGGTGACCTTCGGCCACCACCTGCTCGCCTACTTCGAGATGTTCGAGCGCGATCGCGACCGCCTCGCGGACTGCCGGCGACGCCTCAACCGCCTGCCGCTCGGCGCCGCGGCACTGGCGGGCACCACCTTCCCGATCGACCGCGCGCGCGTGGCGCGCGAGCTCGGCTTCGACGGCGTGTGCGAGAACTCGCTCGACGCCGTGTCGGACCGCGATTTCGCGATCGAATTCGCCGCCTGTGCCTCGCTCGCGATGGTGCATCTGTCGCGCCTGGCCGAGGAGCTGGTGCTGTGGGCGAGCCCCCGGTTCGGCTTCGTGCGCCTGCCCGACCGGTTCTGCACCGGCTCGTCGATCATGCCGCAGAAGAGAAATCCGGACGTGCCCGAGCTGGTACGCGGCAAGAGCGGGCGCGTATTCGGGCACCTCGTCGCGCTGCTCGCGCTGATGAAGGGGCAACCGCTCGCGTACAACAAGGACAACCAGGAAGACAAGGAGCCGCTGTTCGACTCAGTCGACACCCTGAAGGACTCGCTCGCGGCGTTCGGCGACCTGGTGGCGGGGCTCGAGCCCGTGCCCGAGGCGATGCGCGAGGCGACGCTGCAGGGATTCTCGACCGCAACCGACCTTGCCGACTACCTGGTACGCAAAGGCGCGCCTTTTCGCGACGCGCACGAAGCGGTCGCGCGCGCGGTGCGCGAGGCCGAGGCGAGCGGCTGCGACCTCTCGGCGCTGCCGCTGGAGGCATTGCGGCGCTACTCGTCCAAAATCGGCCGCGACGTGTATCGCGTCCTGACCCCCGAAGGCTCGGTGGCGAGCCGCAACCATGTCGGCGGCACGGCGCCGGCGCAGGTG
>JBAUTD010000422.1:0-1940 GCA_049582045.1 Burkholderiales bacterium | reverse complement strand
GTTTACGACTGGCGCCACTATCTGGCGGTGATCCAGCGCAAGCCGGGCGCCCTGCGCAACGGCGCGCCGTTCGCCGAACTGCCCGAGGCGTTCAAGCGCCTGCAAGGCAGTCTGCTCAAGCGGCCTGGCGGCGATCGGGACATGGTGGAGATCCTGGCCCTGGTTCTCCACCACGACGAGGAGGCCGTGCTGTGCGCCGTCGAGCTGGCCTTGGAGGGCGGCCTGCCGACCAAGACCCATATCCTGAACATTCTGCACAGGCTGGTCGACGGCAAGACAGCGGCTGCTGCCGTCAACGCGCCCCAGGCTCTGGCCCTGAGCCGGGAACCACAGGCCAACGTCGAACGCTACGACGCGCTTCGGAGCGGGCCGGACGAGGGGGAGGCGCATCATGCGGCATGATCCCGCCAGCGCCGCCATCGTGATCATGCTGCGCGGCCTGAAGATGTTCGGGATGGCCCAGGCCGTCGGCGAGCTGATGGAGCAGGGATCGCCGGCCTTCGACGCCGCGGTGCCCATCCTGTCCCAACTGCTGAAGGCCGAGACCGCCGAGCGCGAGGTCCGCTCCATCGCCTACCAGCTCAAGGCCGCCCGGTTCCCAACCTACAAGGATCTCGCCGGCTTCGACTTCGCCGCCAGCGAGATCAACGAGGCCCTGGTCCGGCAGCTTCATCGCTGTGAATTCACCGACGGCGCCTACAACGTTGTCCTGATCGGTGGGCCGGGAACCGGCAAGACCCATGTCGCGACGGCGCTCGGCGTCCAGGCGGTCGAGCACCACCGCAAGAAGGTCCGGTTCTTCTCCACCGTCGAACTCGTCAATGCTCTGGAACAGGAAAAGGCCCAGGGAAAGGCGGGCCAGATCGCCGAGCGGCTGGTCCGGTTTGACCTCGTGATCCTGGACGAACTCGGATACCTGCCGTTCAGCGCCTCCGGCGGTGCCTTGCTCTTCCACCTGCTCAGCAAGCTTTATGAGCGCACCAGCGCCGTCATCACCACCAACCTGAGCTTCGGCGAGTGGGCCGGTGTGTTCGGCGACGCCAAGATGACAACCGCCCTGCTCGATCGCCTCACCCATCACTGCCATATCCTCGAAACCGGCAACGACAGCTTCCGGTTCAAGGCAAGCACCGCAGCCACCAAAGCCGAGAGGAAAAAGCCATGACTTGACCCGTTCTCAAACCAAGAAGCACAGTCTCAAGGCGGGTCAGTTCTCGGTGAAAACCCCGGGTCAGATCTCACTGAAAATCAACACCGTGTCCCAATCGTTCCCCAAGGCTTCCCGTAACGCGAGCGTCCGGTGCGCGGTGAGTTCCGTCATCAGCCGTTCGGGCAGCGGCTTCAGCCCCTCGTCCTCCTCGGGCACCTCGGCGGACGGCTCCGCGGCCGTGATGGCCGGGATCGAGCGCACCTCCGCGGCGGACGGATCCCGATCGGCGTCGGGCACGGTTCTGGCCGGCTCCGCGGCCTGATCAGGATCGTCGGGCGCAGCCACGGGCGGCTCATCCTCGGGCCGCACGTAGCCGCGCTCGACGCGAAGCGCGCCGTCCCGGTCGATGCTGACGAAGGCGCCGGCGCGAACGATGTCGGCGGGATCGAATTTCGGCGGGCGGTTCTGGAATGCCTCGATCGCCGCCTCGATCTCGGCCAAGCGCGCCTCGACCGCCTCGGGCAGTTCGTCGGCCTCGCCATACTGCTCCTCCAGCGCGTCGTATTCGCCCTTCAGCGCATCGAACGCCGCCTGCTCCGCCTCGGTCAGCGGATTGGTGCCCGGCAGCGGACGCAGCCCGTGCCGGTGGCCGTAGGGGAAGTCCGGGGCGGCCTCGACCCATCTCCAACCCTCGGCGCGGATGGCGTCCGCCTCGCGGGCCAGCCGCTCGGCCATCAGCCGGTCGAGCAGCACCGGGTCCTGCAACCAGCCGCCCTCGTCCTCCTGGAAC
>JBAUTD010000421.1:0-6042 GCA_049582045.1 Burkholderiales bacterium | reverse complement strand
CACCCACTCGGGGCAGTTCGCGCTGCCGGGCGGGCGGGTCGATCGCGGCGAGAGCGCGCTCGATGCGGCGCGGCGCGAGGCGCGCGAGGAAATCAGCCTGGAGCTCGCGCCGGGCGATTTCCTCGGACGCCTTGACGACTACCCCACACGCTCGGGCTACGTGATCACCCCGCTCGTGGCCTGGTGCGCGCAGACCGCTCGGATCAAACCCAATCCCGCCGAAGTCGCGAAAATCTACCGCGTCCCGCTGGCCGACCTGGGACGGCCCGGAACGCCCGAGTTCGTATCGATCCCCGAGTCGGAGCAACCGGTCATCCGCTATCCCCTGCTCGGCACCAAGATCCATGCCCCGACCGCGGCGGTCATGTATCAGTTCATGGAAGTCGCCTTGCTCGGGCGCGCCACCCGCGTCGCGCACCTCGAGCAGCCGGTCTGGGCCTGGCGCTAGACTTGTATTCTTGATCTACGGGAGGCGCATGGGTACAAAGAGCGAAATTTGGCCAAACGGTATTCCGGAGCTCGGGCAGGTGGCGCGGCGCTCGCGAGCGGTGACTGCGCGCGACATCGAGCTGTTCACCGACATCAGCGGCGACCGCAATCCGCTGCACTACGACGAGCAGGCGGCGCGCGCGACCCGCTTCGGCGGCATCGTGGTCCAGGGCGGCGTCACCAGCGCGATCCTGAACGCGGTCGTGGCCGAAGATCTGCCCGGGCCGGGTACGGTATTCCTGCAGGTCAACTGGAATTTCAAGGCGCCGGTGCGCCCGGGCGACACCATCACCGGCGAGGTCAAGCTGACCAGGGTGCGCGAGGACAAGCCGATCACCGAGCTCGAGACGCGAGTGCTGCTGGCAGACGGCACCGTCGTGCTGGACGGGACAGCCGTGTGCTACACGATGCCGCTGGTGCGCGACTAGCGCGATGATCGAGTCCATCCTGCTGACGCCCACCGAGGCCTGACGCCCCGCGCTATCCGTTCAGCACGTCGCGGCGCAGCAGCCGCGCGACGGTGCGCACCGAGGAAATGCGCGCCGAGAGCCCTGCGGGCCAGACGTGCGCGGACTCTTCCATTGCCTTTGCTGCCCATTGCAGCTGACGCAGCGATTCCTCCAGCTCGTCGAAGGCGGCATCAATGTCGTTGGCGTGACGTGGCATGGCGGGCCTTTGCATCAGAAGTTGAACAAGGCGCCGACGCTGATCACGTCGAAGTCGGAGTGGCCGACGGTGCCGCCGCCCACGCTCTGGTACGACTGGTACTCCGCCCGGAAGGCGATCTGCGGCGAAAAGTCGTAGCGGCCGCCGACCCCGAAGGTGAGGTCCGTATTTGTTTCGCTGCCCGAAAAACCGGCATTCGATCTCAGCTCGGTCTCGCCGCGGTACCCGCCGAGCTTGCCGTAGACGGAAAACCGGTTCCGCAGGGGAATCGTTCCAACCCCGACCAGCTCCCATACGTTCGCCGTAACGTTGCCGTTGACGCCGAAGCCGGTCGCTCTCACTTGCCCAAGGTCCTGGTAACCGAGCTCGACCGAAAAATTCGGGTTGATCCGATAGCCGCCGAGAATCCTCCACGCGGTGTCGCTATCGTTGCAAGTGATGCCCGGCACGATGATTCCGCTGCAGCCGTCCGACGCAGTGGTCTGGCCGATCGAGCCGCCTGCGTAGAACCGATGCAAGTCCTGTGCGGCAGCCGGGGTCGCCACTGACGCGCCGGCGGCAAGAGCGAGCACGGCGATTGCCGATCTTGAGATTTTCATTCTCTGTCCTTTCTCGTGTGATCCCCCTATGTCTTATCTTCGCTCGCTGCGCCGATGCGCTGTCAAACTGAATTGCGCGCTCGTCGCCGCCAGCCGACAGTCCACTGTCTCTTTTGCGCCATTTCAACGCACCCTCTGTCGCTCGCTCCCGACAGAAGTTAGGATTGCTTCATGCACGGTCTCGCTCTGGCCGGTTCGGTCGCTTTGCTCGGCGCGATGGCGCCGAGTACCACGTTCCGCGACTGCGACGTCTGCCCCGTGATGATTGTGCTGCCTGCGGGCAGCTTCGAGATGGGCTCGCCGGCGAGCGATCCGGCAGCGACCGGAGACGAGCGACCGCAGCATCGAGTGACCTTCGCGCGCCCGTTCGCGGTTGCCAAGTACGCCACCACGCGCGGCGAATTCGCGCGCTTCGTCGCGGAGTCCGGCTACCGCGTGCCTCTGGGCTGCCTGATCCGCCGCGCCGACGGCTGGCTCGACGACCCCCGGGCGAGCTGGCGCCACCCCGGTTTCGCCCAGACCGAGCGCGACCCGGCGGTGTGCATGAGCTGGAACGACGGCGAGGCATACGCCGCCTGGCTGAGCCGCAAGACCGGCCACTCGTACTCGCTGCTCACCGAGGCGCAGTGGGAATACGCCGCGCGCGCCGGAACCGCGACGCCCTACTACTGGGGCGCGCAGGCGAGCCATGCCCGCGCGAACTACGGCGCAGACCGCTGTTGCGCGCCGGCAGTCGCGGGAACGGACCGCTGGGTGGGCACGTCGCCCTCGGGCAGCTTTCCGCCCAATGCATTCGGCCTGTACGACATGCACGGCAACGCCTGGCAATGGATGCGCGACTGCTGGCACCACGACTACGAAGGCGCGCCGGACGACGGCAGCGCCTGGACCACCGGATCCTGCGTCGACCGAGTCATGCGCGGCGGCTCGTGGAACTGCACTCCCTCGACCATTCGCGCCGCGGAGCGCGAAGTCCACGACCTCTCGGGTCGCTACGCGGTGGTCGGTTTTCGCGTGGCGCGCACCGACTGAGGCGCCAGGCTAGCCCACCGCACGCCGCAGCGCCGCACGCGCGAGCAAGCGGGTCGAATCGAGCGTCGGCAGCGGCGAGTTCGCGTCGCCCATGATCAGTGGAATCTCGGTGCAGCCGAGCACCACCGCTTCGCAGCCCTGCTCTTTCATGCGCCCGAACACGCCCTGGAAGTACGCTATCGCCTCGGGTCGAAACACCCCGCACACGAGCTCGTCCATGATGATTCGGTTCATCTCGTCGCGCTCCGTTGCGTCCGGTCGCCGGTACTCGAGACCGCGCGCGGCCAGCTTCTCGGGATAGACATCGCTCTCGACGAGCCAGCGCGTTCCGCTCAGACCGAGGCGGCGGAACCCTCTGGCCACAGCCTGTTCGGCCACCCCCTCCGCGATATGGAGCCAGGGCAGCGGCGAGCGCGGCAAGACGTAAGGCAGCGCCTGGTGAATCGTATTGTCGGGGCAGATCAGGAACTGCGCGCCCGCACTCGCCAACTTGTGCGCCGCGGAGAGCATGAGCTCGGCCACACCCTGCCAGTCGTCGCGATAGATGCAATCCATGTATTGCGCGAGCGAGTGCGTGTGCAGCGAGACCTCGGGGTGCGCGTGCGGCTCCCCGAGCAGCGCCGCGCCCTCGACGCAGATCGTGGTGTAGCAAAGCGCGGCGCCTTCGGCCGAGCAGGCGACGATACCGATGTGCTGGGGCATGGCGACCTCTTCAATACGCCGGGCCGAGGCGGTAGAGTGCGCCCTGTGGACGCATCCGACTCAGACGGCTTCCGGCAGCTCTGGCCGATTCTATTCCTGCAACGTACGCTGCCGTCGCCCGAGCGCGCGAACGCCGAGCTCGAGCGTCTGGTCCTCGCGCGCGAGGGCGAGCGCCCCGATCTGACCACCGCCTACCGCGACGGCAACCTGTTCGCGCTCGACAATCCCGCCGTCGCCTGGCTGCGCCAGTGTATCCACAAGACCGCGACCGATTACTGCCGGCGCGCCGGGATGGACTACCCGATCGACTGGAGCCTGCACGGCTGGGCCAACGTCAACCGGCTGGGCGACTACCACGACCCGCACAACCACCCGCACGCCTACCTGAGCGGCACTTACTACGTTCGCGTTCCGGCTTCGCGCGCGACCGCGCGCAACCGCGCCGACGTGCGCCCCGGCTGCATCACCTTCTACGACCCGCGCCTCGCCAACATGGGCGCGATCCGCGACGATCCCCAGTCCGAGCCCGAGCTCACCGTGGCCCCCGCGGCCGGCATGATCCTGATGTGGCCGGCGTTCGTGATGCACTTCGTGCACCCGAACCTTTCGGACGAGCCGCGCATCAGCATCAGCTACAACCTCATGCTGAAGGATCCGCAGCGCTACCTGCCGCCCGACTGACGCACTCCGGGCGCTCGCCCCCCGTAGTCGCCCGAGTCGATGGGCGCAAGACCCTCGGTAGACCGGTTGTAGAGATAGAGCCAGGCTTCGACCGCCTCGCCGGCCTCCGATTCCACCTGCGTCCGCACGCGCAGGTATTCCCTCTCCGACGGCCGATCCGGATCCCAGCCTTCGTAGCGATCGAGTTGCGCGAACAATGCCGCCTCCCGCCCGGGCTCGATCCGGTGCAGTTCGCCGACCACACGGTCCGCCGGCGACGCCGAAGCCACCGCGCCCGGGTACTCGCCCACGTCGTACAACCGTCCCCTGGACCACGCCCGGCCGACGCGCGTGGTACTCATGCCGAGCGCGGCCGCCATCGGATGACCGAAGTCGGACCGCAGCGTGCCGTAGACGAACAGGAACTGCATGGCTGGCGTCCGCACGGGGACCCGCGCTGTGCGCGTCAGAGTGGGGGTCGCTGACGTGGGAGCAACGAATAGTCACCTAGGCTCCCGGCTTCGAATGGCCGCTTTCGGCGGCGGGCTCAACCGCGACGCGTGAATCGCGTCTCCCCCAATATTGGCGCTATGTTCGTTGTCGCACATACGGCGCGTGACTCCCGATCTAATGTTGTGGGTGCTAGGCGATGAGGAATTGGCCTCGTGCAAAATGTTCCATGAGACCCCAATCGAGGCATCCAATTGCATAAGCGAGAGATTCGGTATAGCGCAGCCCTTACGCTGTCTGTGCTGCTGGTCGCGGCCTCACCTGTTAAGGCAAATGACAATTCGTTCGATCTCTTGTCGACCGATGATTTTTGCTGTATTGCGACGGGCGCTTTCACGGAGAGCGCAGCAACTTTTCGGTACCTCTCGTACAGCTTTGCCAGAGGGCCCGAGAACGACCACCAGTCCTCTTGGCATGACGCTACCAGCTTTGTAGGGGACTGGGCCCATCCCACGCAAAGAGTCGGCGACTTGGCCTCGCCGTCGTCGATCGTTCCCAAATCCCGGAGCTACACGATGCTGCTCGCCGGCCTGGGCTTGATATGCTGGGTTGCGGTCCGCCGCCAGCGGAGCTTTCGCGACTAATTCAAGTCCCAACGAAGCAGACTGCGCTCCGGCAAAGCCGACTAGTGGACTTGCTCGACTCCTCACGAGGTCTAACTGGACTAGATAAGTGGACTCAAGAACCGAGCCGAAGATTTCCGCCGATGTGTCCGATATGTCCAGAGAAATTAAGGCCTACTTTTGCTGGTGCCCGTCGCGGTCCTTGCTAGCCAGCATCCGCGCGTACCAGCACTACGCGAATTCAAGAAACCCCTTCCTCGTCATTGCCAGAAAAGTGGCAGTGCTTCGTCACCGGTTCTGGAGCATCGTGACCGGCGCCGACATTCCCGTGAATTGCAACATTGGTGGAGGACTACTCTTGCCGCACCCGAGCGGGGTGGTGATACATCCGGATGCGCGAATCGGTCCCAACTGTCTAATCTTTTCCGGTGCGGTTATAGGGACGCGCAGACGCCATTGCGAACCTTTAGGGGAAGGCCCTCCGATAATTGGCGGTCACGTAGAGGTCGGAGCAAACGCGACGATCCTAGGCGCCATCAGAATCGGCGATCACGCGCTTATTGGTGCCGGCGCAGTAGTTCTAATCGACGTACCGGAGGCGCAATCGGCCGTTGGCGTACCGGCAGCCATCGTTCATTGGCCGACCGAAGGGCACATTGGAGCTGCGTTAGCCCGTCGCAATTGACGGGCAAACTGGCGTCCCCACGGGGATTCGAACCCCGGTTACCGCCGTGAAAGGGCGATGTCCTAGGCCTCTAGACGATGGGGACTTGAGGCGTGAATCAAGTCGGGTCTCTGGTGGAGGTAACCGGGATCGAACC
>JBAUTD010000420.1:0-1555 GCA_049582045.1 Burkholderiales bacterium | reverse complement strand
CAGCAGCGGCGCGCCGAACACCAGGGTGTAGGCGAGCACCGGCAGCGGCCCGTAGCGCGCGGTGATCGGCCGCGCGATCACGGTGTAGAGCGAGAACAGCGACGCGGCGAACAAGAGCACCAGGTCGCCGGCCCCGGCGAGCGCCACGCCGCGCACGAACTTGTCGGACAGGAACACGACGATGCCGGCGAAGGCGATCGTCGTGCCGGCGACCTGGCGCGGGCGCAGCTTCTCGACCCCGGCGAAGGCGAGGATCAGCAGCGTGAACAGCGGCCCGCTGGTGAGCACCAGCGCGCTCGAGAACGGCGTCGACAGGCTGATGCCCCAGGTCACGAGGCCCACGTGCGCGGTGTGGCCGATCAGGCCGCAGGCGACGAAGCGCGGCAGGTCCTCGCGCCGCGGCCACGATTTTCGCAGGTGTCGCCGATACACGACCGCGAGCAGCGCGAGGCCGAGCAGCGGCATCATCAGGTAGCGGATGAACAGGAACGGCCCGACGCCCATTTGCTCGAGCACGTACTTGATGATGGTGAAGTTCACGCCCCACACGACCATGGTGGCGAGCGCCGCGATCAGCGACCAGCGCTCGACAGACGGACCGGTGAGGTTGGAAGCGGCGCGGAGAAGGCTCATCTGCGCCGGCCAGCTTACAATACGCGCCTTCCGCTGTCCGCTTCCCGTTCGCAGCCATGTCCATCGCACGCGCCCCGGTGCGCGCTCTCGCCGCCTCCAAGATCCGCGAACTCGTCAACGAGGGGCTGGGCAAGCCCGACGTGCTGCCGTTCTGGGTCGGCGAGCCGGACGAGCCGACGCCCGATTTCATCCGCCGCGCCGGCATCGATTCGATCGCCGCGGGCGAAACCTACTACTCGCACAACCTGGGCATCCCGGAGCTGCGCGAAGCGCTGGCCGCCTACCTCAGCCGCCTGCACCGTCCGACCTCGCCGGGCGAGGTCGCCGCCGCGAGCGCCGGGGTGAGCGCGCTGATGCTCGCCTCGCAGCTGCTGGTCGGCCCGGGCGATCGCGTGGTCGAGGTCGTTCCGCTATGGCCCAATCTGCAGGAGATCCCGAAGATCCTGGGCGCCGAAGTGGCGACCGTCGCGCTCGAGTTCTCGCCCGCGGGCTGGACGCTCGACCTGGAGCGCCTGCTCGACGCGCTCGCGCCCGGCACGCGCGCGCTGTATCTCAATTCGCCCAACAACCCGACCGGCTGGAGCGTCACGCGCGAGGAGCAGCGCGCGATCCTCGAGCACTGCCGGCGCCACGGAATCTGGATTTTCGCCGACGACGCCTACGAGCGGCTGTACTACCGCGACGCGGGCGGCGTCGCGCCGTCGTTCCTCGACCTCGCCGACCCGGCCGAGCGGGTGGTGAGCACCAACACCTTCTCCAAGGCCTGGCTGATGACCGGCTGGCGGCTGGGCTGGCTGGTGGTGCCGGCGACGCTCGCGGCCGACCTGGCGAAGCTGATCGAGTACAACACCTCGTGCGCGCCGGTGTTCGTGCAGCGCGCCGGGGTCGCGGCGCTCACCGAGGGAGAGCCGCAGGTCCGGCG
>JBAUTD010000419.1:0-3027 GCA_049582045.1 Burkholderiales bacterium | reverse complement strand
ATCGGCTCGGTGCTGATCGAGCGCGAGTCGGCCGGCGTGCGGCGCGGCAGGCCGTCGGAATTCATGTCGGGCGAGGAGTGGGCGCAGCTCTACTTCGACGACGTCCACGTGCCGCCCGAGCGGGTGCTGCTCGGGCCGGGAGGGTTCAAGAAGCAGATCGCCGGCTTCAACGTCGAGCGCATCGGCAACACCGCGCGCTCGCTCGCGCTCGGGCGCTACGCCTACGAGGAGGCGCGCCGCTGGGCGCTCGAGCGGCGGCAGTTCGGGCGCCTGCTGTGCGAGTTCCAGGGCCTGCAGTGGAAGTTCGCCGAGATGAAGATGAAGCTCGACGCGGGCCAGCTGCTGCTCTATCGCGCGGCGGCCAACGCCGACCGCGGCTTCCCGTCGGCCGAGGAGACCGCGATCGCCAAGGCGTTCTGCAACCAGGCCGGGTTCGAGGTCGCGAACGAGGCGCTGCAGGTGATGGGCGGCATGGGCTACAGCCGCGAGTCGCTGGTCGAGTACTGCGTGCGCCGCTGCCGCGGCTGGATGATCGCCGGCGGATCGGTCGAGATCCTCAAGAACCGCATCGCGGAAAGCGTTTTCGAGCGCACGTTCTCGCAACGTCCGGGAGGATGAGATGGACTGGGACCTGTTCGTCCGGCGCGTCAACGAGGATCGCCTGGTCGCGCGCCACGGCGCCGGCTCGAGCTTCAGGCTGCTGCTCGGCTGGGGCGACGATGACCACCTGCTGCGGGTCGACGACGGGCGGCTCGCCGAGCACCGGCACGGCCCGTTCGTCATGCCGCAGTGCGATTTCGCGCTCGCCGGAAGCGACGACGCCTGGTCGCGCTTCGCCCAGCCGCAGCCCGCGCCGCGCGACCAGGACCTGTTCGCGTTCTTTCGCCGCGGCGAAATCGCGCTCACCGGCGATACGCGCAAGTTCTACGCCCACCAGCTGTGCCTCAAGCTGATGCTGGCGAACCTGCGCGCCGCGGGAGCGCGCCAGTGAGCGGGGTGCTCGAGCCGGTCGTCGGCCGCTACCTGCGGTTCGATTTCGAGGGCCGCGCGCAGCGCGTGTACTTCGAGGAGGCGGGGCAGGGAATCCCGCTGCTATGCCTGCACACCGCGGGCTCGGACTCGCGCCAGTTCCGCGGCCTGCTGAACGAGCCGCGCGTCACCGAGCGCTTTCGCGTGGTCGCCTTCGACCTGCCCTGGCACGGCAAGAGCTCGCCGCCCGCGGGCTGGCAGCTCGAGCGCTACCGCCTGACCAGCGCGTCCTACACCGGCATCATCGTCGCCTTCATCGAGGCGCTCGGGCTCGAGAGGCCGGCGGTGATGGGCTGCTCGATCGGCGGGCGGATCTGCCTTCACCTCGCGCTGGAGCACGCGGCGAAGTTCCGCGCCATCGTCGGCCTGCAGTCGGCGGCCAACACGCCGCGCTATTACGACCCGTCGTGGCTCGCGCACCCGGAGGTCAACGGCCAGGTCGCGAGCGCGGCGACCGTGATGGGGCTGATGTGCCCCGAGAGCCCCGAGGCCGAGCGCTGGGAAACGCTGTGGCACTACATGCAGGGCGGGCCCGGCATCTTCTCCGGCGACCTGCATTTCTACCAGATCGACGGCGACTACCGCGCCCGGGTCAAGGACATCGACACCAAAGTGGCGCCGTACTACTTCCTCACCGGCGAATACGACTACTCGTGCAGCCCGGAGGACACGCAGGAAACCGCGTCCGGCATCGCGGGCGCCAAGGTGCGCATCATGAGAAAGCTCGGCCACTTCCCGATGAGCGAGAATCCGCCGGCCTTCATCGAGCAGCTGCTGCCGGTGCTGGACGAGATCGCGGCCGCTAGCTGAGCGGGCGCAGGGGCGGCGCGACGCCTTCGGGCAGCGGGTGGCGCGTGGCGTTGAGAACCATCGACACCGTCGCGTAGTAGCCGCAGGTGCCGATCAGGTCGATCACGCCGCGCTCGCCGAAGCGCCCGAGCGCCGCGCTCCACGTCGCGTCGCTCACGTGCTTGGTCTCGTGCAGCGACTTGCAGAATTCGTACACCGCGGCCTCGTCCGGATCCAGGGCGGCCGGGCGGCGTCCCTCGGCGATGTCGTTCGCGATCTCGGGCGCGAGCCCCGCCTTCTGCGCAAGCTTGCGGTGCGCGTACCACTCGTACTGCGCGCCCCAGTGGCGCGCGGTGACCAGGATCGCGAGCTCGGCGAGGCGCGCGGGAAGCGAGTTCTCGAAGCGCACGCAGGCCCCGACCTTCTGCAGCCGGTCGGCGAGCTCCGGGCTGCGCAACAGCGCATCGAACGGCCCGCGCACGCCGCCGCGCGGACCGGATACGATATCGTCGCGGACGCGGCGCTGCGCCTCGCTCATCTCGGTCTCGGGAATCGGCGGCAGACGCGGGGTAGTATTCATGGCTTGGATCTTTCCGAGGATGGTGACGTCGATATGCGCTTAATTATCGCAATCCTGGTCGCTTCCGCGCTGGCCGCTCCGCCGGCGCTCGCCGGAGGCGCGAAGGCCGCGTGCGAAGAGGGGCTCAAGGCGGCCTACCGCGAACTGGACCTTGCCAAGGCCAAGGGCCTGGGCGGTACCTGGCAGATCACCAAGGCGGCGACCTTGCTGAGCGGCGCCAAGGTCCAGTCGGAGTTCGGCAAGTATCCGAACTGCGTCGACAAGGTGCGCCGGGCGCGCGCGTTCATCGCTCGCTCGAGGAAGTAAGGCTGCGCACCTCGATCGAGAACAGGATCGGGTAGTAGGTCGGCCAGTTGTGCCAGCGCTTCGACCCGGCTTCGCTCACCGCCCACAGCAGGCCGTCGGGGTCGAAGCCGAGGTCCTCGATGCCGGCCACCATCGGGTAGCTCGCCAGCACCTTGCCGGTCCTCGGGTCGACCTTCTGCAGCGCGCCGAACTGGCTGCTGCTCTGGCTGAGCCAGAGGAATCCGTCCTTGTCGAACGACGCGCCCTGCGAGCGCGGCGCGACCGCAAGGCTCGCGCTCGCCTGCTCCTCGCGCAGCTCGGCGAGCTGAGGTGCGGCGTCGATC
>JBAUTD010000418.1:0-7393 GCA_049582045.1 Burkholderiales bacterium | reverse complement strand
GTGCGCACGGTCGCAAGGTGCACCTGCTCGAGCTCGGCGCGGCAGGCCTCCGGAACCGGCTGCGCCAGGGCCAGCTCGGTGTGCGCCTGCAAACCGGCGAGCGGCGTGCGCAGCTGGTGCGCCGCGTTAGCGAGAAAACGCTGCTGGTTCTGGTTCGCTTCCGCCACCTCCTCGAGCAGCGCGTTCAGCGCGCTTACCAGCGGCCTTGCCTCTTCCGGCGCGGCCGCGGCCTCGACCGGACGCAAATCCCGCGGCGAGCGCCGCTTGATCTCCTCGGACAGCAGGTCGAGCGGCTCGAGCCCGCGCTTGACCCCGAACCACACGATCAGCAGCGTCGCGAGCGCGATCAGCACCGTCGGCACCAGGCTCGAGAGCACGATGTAGCGCAGCAGCCGCTGGCGCTTGTAGGTCGTCTCGGCCACCTGGACCATGCAGCGCTTGCCGTTGCACGGCACCAGCACCGCGACCGCGCGCACGTCCTTGCCGGCGTATACGCTGTCGTAGGCGATGACGTGATCCTGCGGCGTCTCGTCTGGCGGCGGCGGCCGCATGCCCTCGTCGCCGGCGATGCTGCTGCCGTCGGGTGCCGAGACGTGGAAGTAGATCGAATCGTAGCGGTCGGTGCGCAGCATGCGTTCGGCCGCGCTCGGCAGATCGAGCGAGTACTTCCCGCCGTCGAGCTGAATCCGGTCGCCGAGCGCGAGCCCGACGTCGATCAACGCCTGGTCGTAGGCCGCGGTGGCCGGCTCGATGGTCGGGAAGTACGCGATCACCGTCGCGAGCGCGAGCAGCGCGGCAACCGGCGGCAGCAGCTGCCGCAGGAGCTGACCCCGCAGGCTCTGTCCATTCATCTCAGCTCGCCTTGTGTTCCTCGAGCATGTAGCCGAAGCCGCGAACCGTGCGGATGCGGATGCCCGCCGGCTCGAGCTTGGCGCGCAGGCGCGACACGTACACCTCGATCGCATTGAGCGACAGCTCCTCGCCCCAGTTCGCCACCGCCTGGATGATCACTTCCTTCGACACCACGCGCTCCACCTTCGCGAGCAGCACTTCGAGCACCGCCCATTCGCGTCCCGCCAGCTCGAGCGGCTCGCCGTTCAGGAAAGCGCGCCGCGCCACGGTGTCGAGCAACAGAGGACCATGCACCACCTTGGGCCCGGCCTGGGCCTGGCTGCGACGGATCAGGGCCCGCACCCGGGCCACGAGTTCCGACATGGCGAACGGCTTGGCGACGTAGTCGTCCGCGCCCAGATCGAGGCCGTGCACCCGGTCGTTGACCGCGTCGCGTGCGGTCAGCAGCAGGACCGGAACCCGCTCGGCCTGCGCGCGCAGCCGGCGCAGCACCTCGAAGCCGTCCATCCCGGGCAGGCCGACGTCGAGAATCACCAGGTCGAAGCGCTCCTGCTCGGCGGCGAGGATCGCCTGCTCGCCCCGCGTCACGACATCCACCGCGTAGCCCTCGGACTCGAGGATCCGCGCGACGCCGCGCGAGAGTGCGGCGTCGTCTTCGACAATCATGATGCGCATAGCGGGGCAGAGGCAAGAGCGGCCGGAGGGCCGCTATTTTGCCACGCTCCCGCGCGTCAACCCGCGTTGCGCTGATGGTGCTCCAGCAGCATGTAGCCGAAGCCGCGCACCGTGCGGATGCGGATCCCCGCCGGCTCGAGCTTGGCGCGCAGGCGCGAAACGTACACCTCGATGGCATTCAGCGACAGATCGTCGCTCAGGCCGGCGACTGCCTCGATGATGGCCTCCTTGGAGACCGTGCGCTCGACGCGCTCGAGCAGCACCTGCAGCACCGACCACTCGCGCGCGGCCATCTCGAGCGGCTCGCCGTTGAGCCATGCGCGGCGCGCCGCCGTGTCGAGCACCAGCGGTCCGTGCACGATGCGCGGTCCGACCTGTCCGCGACCGCGTCGGCCGAGCGCGCGCACGCGCGCCGCGAGCTCGGGCAACGCGAACGGCTTGGGCATGTAATCGTCGGCGCCGAGATCGAGTCCACGCACCCGGTCATCGACCGCGTCGCGCGCCGTAAGGATGAGCACCGGCAGCGCGTAACCCCCGGCGCGCAGGCGGCGCAGAACCTCGAATCCGTCGATGCCGGGCAGGCCGATATCGAGCACCAGAAGATCGTAAGGCTCGCTGCGGATTCGCTCGAGCGCCTCCTCGCCGTTGACGGCGGCGGCGACGTCGTAGCCTTCGTTCGACAGCGCACGCATCAGCCCCGTGGCGAGCGAGGTGTCGTCTTCCACAATCAACAACCGCACCGAGGGCATGGCGCCGGGGCGCGGGGCTCCTGAGGACTGGTTCATGGGCTGGGCTTGGGCAAAGGTCATGGTTGATCCGGTCGGAGGGGGAAAGCAAGTACGGTATGCCGCGCGCCTTGCCCGCTCCTTAAGCGCCGCTGTCGCCCTGCTGACAGTAAAGCAAAGACCTCTCCCGCAGCGCAACATTGCCGGCGCCGGATCGCTTCGCTACGATGTGCGCGTCTGTCAGTCACGCCACGGTCCCGTCCCGGCAGCGAAATCCACTCCAATGGGACGCCGGCCGTGCGATTCCTGGGCACAAAAGAACCATTCCCGAAGGAGGCAACATGGCAGTGAAAGTATCCATGAAGGTCAACGGCAAGCCCGTTTCGGCCGAGGTCGAGGCGCGCACCCTGCTGGTGACGTTCATTCGCGAGCACTTGCGGCTCACCGGCACCCATGTCGGCTGCGACACGGCCCAATGCGGGGCTTGCACCGTGCAGATGAACGGCAAGGCGGTCAAGTCATGCTCGATCCTGGCGATGCAGGCCGAAGGCGCCGACGTGCTGACCATCGAGGGGGTGGCCAAGGCCGACGGCACGCTGCACCCGATGCAGGCGGCGTTCAAGGAGCATCACGGCCTGCAGTGCGGATTCTGCACTCCCGGCATGGTGATGAGCGCGATCGACTTCGCCAAGAACCGTCCCGGCGCGAGCGAGAAGGAAGTGCGCGAAGCGCTCGAAGGCAACCTGTGCCGCTGCACGGGATACCACAACATCGTCAAGGCGATCATGGCCGGCTCCAAGGCCATGGCCGCCGCGAAGTAAGCCACGAACGAGGAGGCCGCCATGGCCGCATCCCTGATCGGCGCTCGCGTCGAGCGCAAAGAAGACTACCGATTTCTCACCGGCGCCGGACAGTACACCGACGACGTCGCCCTGCCAGGACAGACCCACGCGGCGTTCGTGCGCTCGCCGCACGCGCACGCGAGGATCAAGTCGATCAAGAAAGACAAGGCGCTCAAGGCGCCTGGCGTTCTGGCCGTGTACACGGGCGAGGACCTCGCCGCCGCCAAGGTCGGCGGCCTGCCATGCGGCTGGCTGATTACCGGCACCGACGGCCAGCCGATGAAGGAGCCGCCGCACCCGCCGCTCGCCCAGGGCAAGGCGCGCTACGTGGGCGACCATGTCGCGGTGGTGATCGCCGAGACCCAGGCCGCGGCGCGCGACGCCGCCGAGTTGGTCGAAGTCGACTACGAGGTCCTGCCCGCGGTGGTCGACGCATCCAAGGCGACGCAGAAGGGCGCGCCGGCATTGCACGACATCGCGCCAGACAACAAGTGCTACACCTGGGCGCTCGGCGACAAGGCCGCGGTCGACGCGGCGTTCGCCAAAGCGGCGCACGTGACCAAGCTCGACTTGATCAACAATCGCCTGATCCCCAACGCGATCGAGCCGCGCGCGGCGAACGCGACCTATTCGCGCGCCGACGACAGCTACACGCTATACGTCGCCAGCCAGAACCCGCACGTCGAGCGCCTGCTGATGACCGCGTTCGTGCTCGGTTTGCCGGAACACAAAGTGCGCGTGGTGGCGCCCGATGTCGGCGGCGGCTTCGGCTCCAAGATCTACCTCTACGCCGAGGACGTGGTGGTCACCTGGGCCTCGCGCCAGCTCGGCCGCCCGGTGAAGTGGACCGCCGATCGCAGCGAATCGTTCGTCTCCGACGCCCACGGCCGCGACCACCACACGGTGGCCGAGCTGGCGATGGACAAGGACGGCAAGTTCCTCGCCATGCGCGTGCACACCACGGCGAACGTGGGCGCCTACCTGTCGACTTTCGCTTCGTGCGTCCCGACCATCCTCTACGCGACTCTGCTCGCCGGCCAGTACACCACGCCGGTGATCTTCTGCGAGGTGACCGCGGTGTTCACCAACACCGCGCCGGTCGACGCCTACCGCGGCGCGGGGCGCCCCGAGGCGACCTACGTGGTCGAGCGGCTGGTCGAGACCGCGGCGCGCGAGATGAAGCTCGATCCGGCCGAGATCCGCCGGCGCAACTTCATCAAGACCTTCCCCTACCAGACGCCGGTCGCGCTGATGTATGACACCGGCGACTACGGTGCGACGCTCGACGCGGTGATGAAGATGGGCGACGTCGCCGGATTCGCCAAGAGGAAGGAGGAGTCCGCCAAGCGCGGCAAGCTGCGCGGCCTGGGCTACTGCTGTTACATCGAAGCCTGCGGCATCGCGCCGTCGAACATCGCGGGCGCGCTCGGCGCGCGTGCGGGCCTGTTCGAGGCGGGCGAGATTCGCGTGCATCCGACCGGCAGCGTGACGGTGTTCACCGGCTCGCATTCGCACGGCCAGGGGCACGAGACGACCTTTGCTCAAGTGGTCGCCGACAAGCTCGGCATGCCGATCGAAAA
This sequence comes from Burkholderiales bacterium, assembly GCA_049582045.1. Classification (GTDB taxonomy): domain Bacteria; phylum Pseudomonadota; class Gammaproteobacteria; order Burkholderiales; family SG8-39; genus DAHVFK01. Next base: position 2,719 of record JBAUTD010000418.1, on the reverse strand, counting down.
CGTCGATATCGTCCACGGCGACACGTCGAAGATCCTGTTCGGCATGGGCACCTACGGCTCGCGTTCGATTGCGGTAGGCGGCACCGCGATCGTAAAGGCGCTCGACAAGATCATCGCCAAGGGCAAGAAGATCGCCGCGCACCTGATGGAGGCCGCCGAAAGCGACATCGAGTACGACAAGGGCGTGTTCAAGGTCGCCGGCACCGACAAGCAGAAGATGTTCGGCGAAGTGGCGTTCGCGGCCTACGTGCCGCACAACTATCCCCTGGACAAGCTCGAGCCGGGGCTGAACGAGAACGCCTTCTACGACCCGACCAACTTCACCTTCCCGGCCGGCAGCTACGTGTGCGAGGTGGAGATCGACCCGGACACCGGCGTCACGAAAGTCGAGCGGTTCTCGGCCGTGGACGACTTCGGCAAGATCATCAACCCGATGATCGTCGAGGGCCAGGTGCACGGCGGGCTCACGCAAGGCATCGGCCAGGCGCTGACCGAGAACTGCCACTATGACCCGGAAAGCGGGCAGCTGGTCACCGGCTCCTTCGGCGATTACTCGATCCCGCGCGCCGACGACGTACCCTCGTATCAGCTCGACACGCGCGAAACGCCGTGCACCCACAATCCGCTCGGGGTCAAGGGCTGCGGCGAGGCCGGCGCGATCGGCGCTCCCGCCGCGGTGATGAACGCGATCACTGACGCCCTGGGGATCAAGGACCTGCCGATGCCCGCCACCGCCGAAAGCGTGTGGAAGGCAATCCGCGCCAACCGGAAAGCAGCCTAAGAAGGAACAAAGGAGAACACCATGCACGCATTCAACTACCACCGTCCGGCCTCGCTCGCCGACGCGTCCAAGGCTGCCGGCAAGGACGCCGACGCCAAGCTGCTCGCCGGAGGACAGAGCCTGGTGCAGGCGATGAAGCTGCGCCTGTCCGCGCCGAGCGACCTCGTGGACCTCAATTCGATCGCGGAGCTGCGCGGAATCAAATCCGACGGCAAGACCGTCACCGTGGGAGCGATGACGCGCCACGCCGAGGTCGCGGCCTCGGCCGACGTGAAGAAGGCGATCCCCGCGCTCGCCGCGCTCGCCGAGCTGATCGGCGATCGGCAGGTTCGCAACCAGGGCACGATCGGGGGGTCGCTCGCCAACAACGACCCTGCGGCCGACTATCCGGCGGCGGTGCTCGGGCTGGGCGCGACGGTGGTCACGAACAAGAGAAAGATCGAGGCCGACAAGTTCTTCAAGGGCATGTTCGAGACCGCGCTTGAGCCCGGCGAGATCATCACGCAGGTCTCGTTCCCGGTGCCCAAACGCGCCGCCTATGTGAAGTTCAAGAATCCGGCCTCGCGCTTCGCGATCGTCGGCGTGTTCGTCGCGGACACCGGCAGCGGCGTGCGCGTCGCGGTGACCGGCGCCGGGCCGAGCGTGTTCCGCCAGAGCGAAATGGAAAAGGCGCTCGGCGCGAAGTTCGCGCCCGAGTCGGCTTCCGGTGTCAAGGTCAAGGCTGACGGCCTGAACAGCGACCTGCACGCGAGCGCCGAATACCGCGCCCATCTCGTCGGCGTGATGGCCAAACGCGCTGTCGAGGCGGCATTGAAGTAAGCCTCGCGCTCGCTTGCAGGCGAACGGCCCGCCCCGGCGGGCCGTTTCTTTTCTACAATGTCGCTTTTGCAGGACCCACCGCCATGCCTCGCCCGCTGCCAAAATCCATCGATGAAACCCAGGAGCTGCTGACCTCGTCCGACTACGTCGCCGAGCGCAGCCTGGCGACCGCCCTGTACCTGTCGCTCGCCATGCAGCGACCGCTATTCCTCGAGGGCGAGGCCGGCGTCGGCAAGACCGAGATCGCGAAGGTGATCGCCCACGCGCTCGGACGCGAGCTGATCCGCCTGCAGTGCTACGAAGGGCTGGACATCGCCCAGGCGGCCTACGAGTGGAACTATTCGCGCCAGATGATCGAAATCCGGCTCGCCGAAGCCGCAGGCGAGAAGTCCAAGGAGAAGCTGGCGCAGGATATCTTCTCCGAGCGTTTCCTGGTCAAGCGTCCGCTCGCGCGCGCGCTCGAAGGCAAGCCCGGCGGTGCGCCGGTGCTGCTGATCGACGAGCTCGACCGCACCGACGAGCCGTTCGAGGCCTACCTGCTCGAAGTGCTGTCGGATTGGCAGATTTCGATTCCGGAAACGGGCACGCTGCGCGCCGTCGAGCCGCCGATCGTGGTCATCACCTCGAACCGCACGCGCGAGATCCACGACGCAGTGAAGCGGCGTTGCTTCTACCACTGGGTCGACTATCCGGACGCCGCGCGCGAGCTCGAGATCCTCAGGCGCAAAGCGCCGAAGGCCTCCGCCGGCCTGTCCGGGGAAGTCGTGGCGTTCGTGCAGCGGCTGCGCGGCGTCGAGCTGTTCAAGCTGCCGGGAGTCGCCGAAACGATCGACTGGGCGAACTGCCTGGTTGCGCTCGATCGCATCGCGCTCGATCCGGAGACGGTCAACAACACGCTCGGCGTGCTGCTCAAGTACCAGGACGACATCGAGAAGATCGCCGGCGAGGAAGCCACGCGCCTGGTGGCAGAATCGAAGGCCGCCGCCACGGCCTGATCCCGAGGCCATGCGCGTACCGACCTTCCTCGGCCGACTGTGGGGCGCGGCGGAGCGCGCCTCGGGGAGCGGAGGCGCGCGCAAGGCGATCGCGCACTGCCGGGCACTGCTGTCGGAGCGGGGC
>JBAUTD010000417.1:0-1951 GCA_049582045.1 Burkholderiales bacterium | reverse complement strand
GCCTGCAGGCGCACCGGCCGCTCGGACAGGACGTCGCTGCGAACGCCGAGAACGCGGCCTTCCGCGACCCCCGCTTCGCTCCCCTCGCGCTGCAGGAGTGGCCGCGCGTCGCGGCCGAGGTTTCGCTGCTATCCGCTCCGGAGAAGGCCGAATTCCGCGACGAGATCGACCTGCTCGGGCGGCTGCGGCCAGGCGTGGACGGGGTGATCCTCGAGCACCGCGGCCGGCGCGGCACCTTTCTGCCGCAGGTGTGGGAAAGTCTGCCCGATGCGCGCCGCTTCATGCAGGAGCTCAAGCGCAAGGCGGGACTCCCCGCTGATACGCCGCTCGTGCAGTGCAGCGTCTGGCGCTACCAGGTCGTGAAATGGCGCGAGACCGACTTCGCCGACTAGGATGATCCCCGAATCCAATCACCCCGGGCGCTGGTGGCATGCGCTCGAAGACGGGCGCATCCAGTGCGACCTGTGCCCGCGCGACTGCAAACTGCACGAAGGCCAGCGCGGCGCCTGCTTCGTGCGCAAGATGCAGGGCGGCGAGATCGTGCTCACCACCTACGGCCGCTCGTCGGGCTTCTGCGTCGATCCGATCGAGAAGAAGCCTCTCAACCAGTTCTACCCCGGCACGAGCGTGCTGTCGTTCGGCACCGCGGGCTGCAACCTTGCGTGCAAGTTCTGTCAGAACTGGGACATCTCGAAGTCGCGCGAGATGGATACGCTGATGGACCAGGCGACGCCGCAGATGATCGCCGATTCGGCGCTGCGCCTGGGCTGCAAGAGCGTCGCGTTCACCTACAACGACCCGGTGATCTTCGCCGAGTACGCGCTGGACGTCGCTGACGCCTGCCACGCTAAGGGCGTCAAGACCGTCGCGGTGACCGCAGGCTATATTCATCCCGAGCCGCGGCGCGAGTTCTACGCCAAGATGGACGCAGCGAACGTCGATCTGAAGGCGTTCACCGAAGATTTCTACTTCAAGCTCACCGGCGCGCATCTGCAGCCGGTGCTCGATACGCTGGTCTACCTGGCGCAGGAAGCCGACGTCTGGACCGAGATCACGACGCTGCTGATCCCGGGGAAGAACGATTCCGAGGCCGAGATCGAGGCCGAGTGCAAGTGGATCGTGCAGAACCTCGGGCGCGACGTGCCGCTTCATTTCACCGCCTTCCACCCGGACTGGAAGATGCGCGACGTGCCCGCGACGCCGCCGGCCACGCTCAAGCGCGCGCGCGAAACTGCGCTGCGCGCCGGATTGCGCTACGTGTACACTGGAAATGTCCACGACGAAGAGGGCGGCAGCACTCTCTGCCCGGCGTGCGCAAGAGCGGTGATCGTGCGCGACTGGTACGACATCCGCGCCTACCACCTGACGGACGAGGGTGAATGCGGATTTTGTGGCCATCGGCTTGCGGGCCGCTACGGAAAGTTCGGCAAACCCTTCGGCGCAAGGCGCATCCCGGTGAGGCTCGCGCTGGGCGTCTGAGCAGGTGAGCTTCGCCCCGGGGCGCGGTGGCTGGCTCGCCCTGCTGTGCGCGAGCCGCATGCTCGCGGCGAGCTGGTTCGTCGCCTATTCCGCGGTCCTTCCGCTCACGCAGCAGGCCTGGGGCCTGTCCGGGCGCGAGGCGGGACTGATCCAGTCGGCGTTCCACCTCGGCTACCTGATATCGCTGTTCGTGGTGGGCTTCATCGCGGACCACTACGGCGCGCGGCGCGCCTACCTGGTGACCGGCGTCGCCGCGTGGGTGGCGCCGATCCTGTTCGTCGTCTTCGCGCACGGATTCTGGTCGGCGTACTGGCTGCACTTGCTCACCGGGCTGTGCCAGGGCGGGACCTACACCCCGGTGCTCGGGCTGGTGAACGAGCACGTCGAGCGCGATCGGCGCGGGCGGGCGATGGGTTTCGTCATCGGCGCATCGAGCGCGGGCTACGCGCTGTGCCTGGGGCTGTCGGGTCTG
>JBAUTD010000416.1:0-4139 GCA_049582045.1 Burkholderiales bacterium | reverse complement strand
CGATCTCGCCCTGGTCCTCGCGCAGCTCGGGCGGGATCTCGGGCAGCCCGACTGCGGCGTAGACCGAGGCCTCGGTCTCGCCCGCGATGCGCCGCCTGCCCTTGAACACGCCGTACTCGTTGATCTTCATGCCGCGCGCCTGCCCCAGCTTGCGGATCGCGATATTGTGCGCCTTCGAGCCGGTGAAGTAGTGCAGCGCCGCGCCGAAGCTTTCCCGCGGCACCACCCGCAGGTCGACCTGGATACCGGAGGCGAGAATCACGCTCGCGCGCGTGCCGCCGCTGGCGAGGATCTGCTTCACCTCGCCGTAGCCGGTGAAGCGCCGCAGCGCGTCCGCGGCGTCTTCCGCGGTGACCAGGATGTCGAGGTCGCCGACGGTTTCCCGCATGCGGCGGAAGCTCCCCGCCACCACGACCCGCTCGACGCCGCGCGCCGTGCGCAGCTGTGCCGCGAGCGGCTCGGCGTATTGCGCCGCGAGCGCGAGCTTGTAGCGCCGCTCCTTGCCGAGCTGCGCCTGCACCGCTTCGAGTAGCCTCTTCTCCGTCTTGGCGCCGAAACCATGCAGAGCGCGCAGGCGTCCGTCGAGCGCCGCGCGGTGCAGCTGCTGCGGCGTATGCACGTCGAGCTCGCGGTAGAGCGCCTGAACCTTTTTCGGTCCGAGCCCGGGAACGCGCAGCAGCTCGGTGATGCCGGCCGGGGCGCGGCGGCGCAGCCGCTCGCGCAGCTTGCAAGTGCCGGTGGAGGCTATCTCGCGCAGCTTGGCCGACAAGTCGTCGCCGATGCCCGACAGCTTGGGCAGCGTCTTGCCCTCCGCCAGGTGCGCAGCGATGTCGAGCCTCAGCCCGCCGACCAGGCGCGCCGCGTTGCGATAGGCGCGAACGCGAAACGGATTGCCGCTTTCAAGCTCGAGCAACTCGGCGATCTCCTCGAAGACGCGCGCAATATCGGCATTGTGGACCGGCATGCGCCGATTATTGCGCACTGTCGCCACCATGCGACAGCCGGGCCGGCGGCGCCGAATTATGTCACTTGCACGTGTTGATACTCGTCACTCGCGCGCCCCGGAGGCGCGCTATTTCCCAGTGTGACGGCGCTTTTCGCGCCTGGCACGAACTTCGCTACAGAGAGGCCATGCTCGCGAAGATTATTCCGATCGTCTTGGCGCTTTTGCTCGCGCTTGCGGGTGCCGCCGCGCGCGCCGACCCGGTCGACGGCGCCCAGCGCTACGACGCAAACCGCGACGGCTACGTGTCGTTCGACGAATGGCGCAACATGGGCGGTGAGCCGAGCGCGTTCCGCGCCTCCGACGCCGACGGCGACGGGCGCCTTCGCAGCGACGAGCTCGAGCGGGCCGAAGCGCGCGACGCGCGCCTCAAGGCGGCCGAGACCGCGGGCGATGCCTGGGTCAGCGCCAAGGTAACCGCGGCGCTGCTCATGGACCGTGCGCTCACTATCTCGGATATGCGGGTCACCACCCGCAAAGGCCAGGTCCGGCTCTCGGGCGCGGTCCAAAGCAGCGACGATGCCAAGGCCGCCGAACGCGTCGCTTGGGACGTCGAGGGCGTGTACGCAGTGGTCAATTCGCTGTCGGTCCGGCCCAACCTTTCGGCGCAAGACCGCTAGCGCCGCTGCGAACCGGAACGCTGCGGCGCGCCGCAGAGCGGTAAACTTCGGGCTCCCCCTCCGGAGGAACCCGCCCATGGATCTCAGCGAGCAGCTGTTGCGCCTCAAGCCCGAAGGCATGAGCGCCGAGGAATGGCGTACCCGCCTCGAGCTCGCCGCACTTTACCGTGCCTTCGACTGGTTCGGCTGGACCGAGCTCATCTTCAACCATATCACCGCCCGCGTGCCGGGCTCGGACCACCATTACCTCATCAATCCCTACGGCCTCTGGTACAGCGAGGTCACCGCGACCAACCTCGTCAAGGTAGACGCCAAGGGCGACACGATCGACGGCACGAAGGCGCCTGTCAACAAGGCCGGCTTCGTCATCCACAGCGCGATCCACGCCGCGCGCGACGACGCGCACTGCATCATCCACACCCACACCACCGCCGGCAGCGCGGTGGCCTGCAAGAAGGAAGGCCTGCGCCACGACAACTTCTACAGCGCACTGCTCTTCGGCCAGGTCGCCTACCACGACTTCGAGGGCGTCACCACCGACGTCGCCGAGCAGCCGCGGCTGGTGAAGAGCCTGGGCGCGAAGCCGATCCTGATCCTGCGCAACCACGGCCTGCTGGTCGCGTGTCCGAGCATCCCGCTTGCCTTCCGCACCTACTGGGCGCTGCAGCGCGCATGCGAAATCCAAGCCGCCGCCGACGCCATGCAGGGCGAGAATCTGCCGGTCGCGCAGGCAGTGCTCGAAACCAACCCGGCGCGCAACGCGGCGGTCGTCGACGGACCGCGCCCGGGCGGGCTCGAGTTCGACGCCCTGCTGCGCCGCGCCGGCATCCGCTACGAAGATCTTGTTTGACCACCCCCAAAGAGGAGTAAGCATGGATAAACGCCCGCACAAGGAACGCTTCGACGCAGGCCTGAAGACCCGGCGCGAAGTGCTCGGCGCGCAGTACGTGGACAAGGCCATGGCCGGGACCGACGATTTCAGCGCGCCGTTCGTCGAGCTGCTCAACACCTACTGCTGGAACGACGTCTGGAACCGCCCCGGTCTGGATCGCAAGACGCGCTCGATGCTGAACCTGGCGATGCTCTCGGCGCTCGGCAAGGAGCACGAGCTCAAGCTGCACCTGAACGGCGCGCTCAACAACGGGCTCACGAAGGAGCAGATCCGCGAGGTCCTGCTGCAGGTGGCGATCTACTGCGGCGTGCCCGCCGCGGTGGTCGCTTTCCGCTGCGCCAAGGAAGTCTTCAAGGATCGCGGAGTGTGAGCGCGGTTCGCATTGTCGCTTTCGTCGGCCTCGGCCAGATGGGACGGCCGATGGCCGCCAATCTGGAAAAGGCCGGCTTTACGCTGCGCAGCTACGACCTGAACGGCGCCGGCAACTGCGCCTCGGCGGCGGAGGCGGCGCGCGGCGCCGACGTGTTCCTCACCATGCTGCCCGACGGCAAGGCGGTGCGCGAATGCGTGCTCGGCGCCGAGCTGCCCAAGGGCATGCTGGTGCTCGACATGAGCTCATCGGACCCGGTCGGCACGCGCTCGCTCGGCCAGGAGCTCGCCGCCCGGGGCATCGACCTGGTCGACGCGCCCGTGTCTGGCGGCGTGAAGAAGGCGCTCGACGCCACGCTGGCGATCATGGCGGGCGGGGACGCCGCCGCGATCGAGCGCGTGCGGCCGCTGCTGGAGAAGATGGGCGGCCGCGTCTTTCTCACCGGGCCGCTGGGCTCGGGCCACGCGATGAAGGCGCTCAACAATTACGTTTCCGCCGCGGGCATGATCGCCACCTCGGAGGCGCTCGCAGCCGGCGCGCGCTTCGGCCTCGACCCCGCGGTGATGACCGATATCCTCAACGCCTCGAGCGGGCGCAACAACACCACCGAGGTGAAGGTCAAGCCGTTCATGTTGTCTGGTTCTTTCGCTTCGGGCTTTTCGGCCGCGCTCATGGTCAAGGACGTCGCCACCGCCGCGCACCTGGCCGAAGCGGTCGGCGCGAGCGCCGACCTGGCGAAGCACTGCACCGAGATCTGGCGCGAGGCGGCAGCCGCCCTCGGCCCCGGCGCCGACCATACCGCGATCTACGAGTTCGTCGGCAAGCGGAGCAAGCCCTGACCCATATCCTGCATCGCCAGCTGCGCGGGACGCTGCCGGTCGCCGTCGGCGGACGCGGCATCGCGGTCGTCGACCGCGACGGCAGGGAATATCTCGATGCCTCGGGCGGCGCCGCGGTGTCCTGCCTAGGACACGGCCATCCCGACGTCCTGCGCGCGATGCACGAGCAGATCGACCGCATCGCCTACGCGCATACGAGCTTTTTCACCACCGAGATCGCCGAGGCGCTGGCCGACCACCTGATCGCGCGCGCGCCTGCCGGCATGTCGCACGTGTACCTGGTCTCGGGCGGCTCCGAGGCGGTCGAGGCGGCGCTCAAGCTCGCGCGCCAGTATTTCGTCGAGACCGGCGAGCCGCAGCGCGGCCACTTCATCGCCCGGCGCCAGAGCTACCACGGCAACACGCTCGGCGCGCT
>JBAUTD010000415.1:0-4545 GCA_049582045.1 Burkholderiales bacterium | reverse complement strand
GCCTGAGGACGTCGGTGGCGTGGTGCGCCGCGCGCGGCCCGAGCGCGAGCCGCGCCCCCGCCTGGAGCGGATCCTCGACGTACAGGCGCGGCGTTCGGGCGGGCTTTCTTCGCATGCTATGATTTTCGCATGGTGAGCCTGCACACATCGGTGTGCGATTTCGGCTGGAAGGCGGTCGACTTCGATCTGGCCGGGGTCGACGGCAAGCGGCATAGCCTCTCGAGCGCGCGCGGGCCGAACGGCCTGCTGGTGATGTTCATCTGCAACCACTGCCCGTACGTCAAAGCGGTGATCGACCGCATCGTGCGCGATTGCCGCGATCTCGCCGGCCACGGCGTCGGCTCGATCGCGATCATGTCGAACGACCCCGCGGACTACCCCGAGGATTCGTTCGACAACATGAAGCGCGTCGCGCGCGAGAAGGGCTTCCCGTTTCCCTACGTCCTCGACCAGACCCAGGAGGTCGCGAAGACCTATGGCGCGGTGTGCACGCCGGATTTCTTCGGCTTCAACGCAAAGCTGGAATTGCAGTACCGCGGCCGGCTGGACGCTTCGCGCCGCGAGGCGGTGCCGGGCGCCAAGCGCGAGCTCTACGAGGCGATGCTGCAGATCGTGCAGACCGGCGAGGGCCCGCGCGAGCAGACCCCGTCGGTGGGCTGCTCGATCAAGTGGCGCTAGGCGTCACATCGTCGCGCCCAGCACCCAGGGCGCGAACTCGTCCTCGCCGTAGCCGAAGGCTTCGCTCTTGGTCTGCTCGCCCGAGGCGGTCCTGAGGATCAGGCGGAAGAAATTTTCGGCGGCCTGCTGGATGGTCTCGCGGCCGTCGACGATGGTGCCGCAATTGAAGTCCATGTCGTCTTCCTGCCGCGCGTAGAGCGCGCTGTTGGTCGCGAGCTTGAGCGAGGGCGCGGGCTTGCAGCCGTAGGCCGAGCCGCGGCCGGTGGTGAAGCAGATCAGGTTCGCTCCGCCCGCCACCTGGCCGGTGGCCGAGACCGGGTCGTAGCCCGGGGTATCCATGTAGACGAAGCCCTTGGCGGTCACCGGCTCGGCGTACTCGTAGACGTCGACCAGGTTGGTGGTGCCGCCCTTGGCGACCGCGCCAAGGGACTTCTCCAGGATCGTGGTGAGGCCGCCCGCTTTGTTGCCCGGCGAGGGGTTGTTGTTCATCTCGTTGCCGTTGCGGCGCGTGTACTCCTCCCACCAGCGAATGCGCGCGATGAGCTTTTCGCCGACCTGTTTCGAGACCGCCCTTCTCGTCAGCAAGTGCTCGGCGCCATAGATTTCGGGCGTCTCGGAAAGGATCGCGCTGCCGCCGTGGCGCACCAGCAGGTCGACCGCGGCGCCGAGCACCGGGTTCGCGCTGATGCCGGAGTAGCCGTCCGAGCCGCCGCACTGCAGGCCGAGCAGGAGGTGGCTCGCGGGCACGGTCTGGCGCCTGACCCGGTTCGCCTCGGGCAGGATCGCCTCGATGCGCGCGATGCCCTCGCGCACCGCCTTCGCGGTGCCGCCCTTGTCCTGGATCGTGAAGGCGCCGAAGCCGTCGCGGCGCTCGAGCTTTTGCGCCGAGAGCAGGTTCGCGATCTGGTTCGCCTCGCAGCCCAGGCCCACCACCTGCACCGCGCAGAAGTTCGGATGGCGCGCGTAGCCCGCCATGGTCCGGCGCAGCAGGTCCATCGGCTCGCCTTCGCTCGCCATGCCGCAGCCGGTCTTGTGGGTGAGCGCGACCACTCCGTCCACGTTCGGGTATTGCTCGAGGCGGCCCTCGAAGTGGCGCGCGATCATGCGCGCCACGGTGGCCGAGCAGTTCACGCTGGTGAGGATGCCGACGTAGTTGCGCGTGGCCACCCGCCCGTCGGCGCGCACGATGCCCTTGAACGTTGCCTGCGGCTCGATGTGATCCGTGTCCTTCCTGTCCGAACAGAAGGAATAATCCCGCGCGAAGTCGCCCATCGCCAGGTTGTGCACGTGCACGTGCTCGCCGGCGCGGATCGCCCGCGTGGCGAAGCCGATGATCTGGTCGTAGCGCTTGACCGCCGCGCCCTGCGCGAGGTCCCGCACCGCGACCTTGTGCCCGGCCGGGATCGCGTCCGAGGCGCGCACGTTCTCTTTCGTCAGCAACGTGCCGCCCGGGATTTCCACCCGGGCGATCACCACGTCGTCGTTCGGATGCAGCCGGATGGTCAGCTCGGCGGCCTGCAGCATGGCATGCCTCCTTCAGTGATTGTCCCGCGGCACCAAGGGGCCGCTCTTGCCGACCAGGAAATCGAGGTCGGCGCCGTCGCTCGCCTGCAGCACGTGGTCGATGTACAGCTTCCAGTAGCCGCGCTCGAGCGGAGGCTTCGGCGCTTTCCAGCGCTTTCTCCTGTTTCTCAGAACGGACGGAGAGACGAGAAGCTGCAGCCGCCGCTTCGCGACGTCGAGCTCGATCATGTCGCCGTTCTCGACCAGCGCGAGCACACCGCCGGCGGCCGCCTCGGGCACTATGTGCAGCACCACGGTGCCGTAGGACGTCCCGCTCATGCGCGCGTCCGAGATGCGCACCATGTCGGTCACGCCCTTCTTCAACAGCTTCGGCGGCAGCGGCATGTTGCCGACCTCGGCCATTCCCGGGTAGCCCTTGGGGCCGCAGTTCTTCAGCACCATGATGCTCTTCGCGTCGATCTCGAGCTTCGGGTCGTCGATGCGGCGGTGGAAGTCCTCGATGTTCTCGAACACGACCGCCTTGGCACGGTGCTTCATCAGCCTGGGCGTGGCCGCCGAGGGCTTGATGACCGCGCCGCCCGGGCACAGGTTGCCGCGCAGCACGGCGATCCCGGTGTTCTTCTTGAACGGCTTCTTGAACGTGTGGATCACGTCGCGGTTCCAGCACGGCGCGTCCTTGTTGTTGGCCCAGATCGTCTCTCCGTTCACCGTCAGGGCGTTCTTGTGCAAGAGGCCCGCCTCGCCCAGCTCGCGGATCACCGCGGGCAGGCCCCCGGCGTAATAGAAGTCTTCCATCAGGTACTTGCCCGAGGGCATGAGGTTCACCAGCGTGTGCACGTTGCGCCCGCAGCGGTCCCAGTCCTCGAGCTTGAGGTCGACGCCGATCCGGCGCGCGATCGCGATCAGGTGGATCACCGCGTTGGTCGAGCCGCCGATCGCGGCGTTGACCCGGATCGCGTTCTCGAACGCCTGCTTGGTGAGGATCTTCGACAGCGTCAGATTCTCCTTCACCATCTGCACGATCCGCCGTCCCGCCGCGCGCGCGAGCACGTTCCTGCGCGCGTCCACCGCCGGAATCGCCGCGTTGCCGGGCATGCCCACGCCCAGCGCTTCGACCATCGACGCCATCGTCGACGCCGTTCCCATGGTCATGCAGTGACCGTGCGAGCGGTGCATGCACGACTCGGCCTCGTGAAAATCGTCGAGCGTGATCTTGCCTGCGCGCAGGTCCTCGGACATCGACCAGACGTTGGTGCCCGAGCCGATGTCGGTGCCGCGGTACTTGCCCGAGAGCATCGGGCCGCCGGAGACGGCGATCGCCGGCAGGTCGACGCTCGCCGCGCCCATCAGCAGCGCGGGCGTGGTCTTGTCGCAGCCCACCAGCAGCACCGTGCCGTCCAGCGGGTTGCCGCGGATCGACTCCTCGACGTCCATGCTGGCCAGATTCCGGTACAGCATTGCCGTGGGCCGCAGCAGCGTCTCGCCGAGCGACATGACCGGAAATTCGAGGGGAAAGCCGCCCGCCTCGAGCACGCCGGCCTTGACGTGCTCGGCGATCACGCGAAAGTGCGTGTTGCACGGCGTGAGCTCGGACCAGGTGTTGCAGATGCCGATCACCGGCCGGCCGTCGAACTGGTCCTGCGGTACGCCGCGGTTCTTGACCCAGCTGCGGTAGATGAAGCCGTAGATGTCCTGCCGGCCGAACCACTCGACGCTGCGCAGGGGAATGACTTTTTTCTTCGCCATGTCAATAAGTCGCTCTGCCGCCTGAAATATCGAACACCGCGCCGGTGGAGAACGAGCAATCCTCCGAGGCGAGCCAGCACGCCAGCGCGGCGACCTCGTCCACCTGCACGAACCGTCCCATCGGGATCTTGGACAGCATGTAGTTGATGTGCTGTTCGGTCATCTGGTCGAAGATCGCGGTCTTCGCCGCCGCCGGGGTGATGCAGTTCACCGTCACGCCGGCCTGCGCGAGCTCCTTGCCGAGCGACTTGGTGAGGGAGATCACGCCCGCCTTCGAGGCGCTGTAGGCCACTGCGTTCGGGTTGCCCTCCTTGCCGGCGATCGAGGCGATGTTGACGATGCGGCCGTACTTCGCCTTCGCCATGTGCGGCGCGATCGCGCGGCAGGTGAGGAACTGGCTGGTGAGGTTGACCGCGATGACCTTGTGCCACTCCTCGACCGGGTAGTCGACCGTGGGCGCGTTCAGGCCCGCGATGCCGGCGTTGTTGACCAGCACGTCGATCTTGCCGAGCGCCTCGAGCGCCGCGCGGGTGGCGCGCTCGATCGCGGCGGCGTCGGTCACGTCGATCGCGTCGCCGCTCGCGTTTTGCCCGAGCC
>JBAUTD010000414.1:0-2607 GCA_049582045.1 Burkholderiales bacterium | reverse complement strand
CGTCTACTCCAGCCAATGGTGCCGCTGCCTCGAAACCGCGCAGCTGCTGGGGCTGGGCGAGGTGATCGAGCTGCCGGCGCTCAACTCCTTTTTCGCCCAGCCGCGCGAGCGCGGCCTGCGCGCGGCCAGGCTGCGCGCATTCCTTGCCGCGCTGCCGGCGGACGGGCCGTCCGTGGTGCTGGTCACGCACCAGGTCGTCATCACCGCGCTCACCGGAGGCTATGCCGCCGCGGGCGGCGGGATGCTGCTGAGGCTCAACGGCACCATCACCCCGCGCGTGCTGGGAGAAATCGGGCCCGATTAGGAAAACCGGGGACAGATCCCGATTTCCTTCCGGCAAATCAAGACGCTGTGTTGGAAATCGGGGTCTGTCCCCGGTTTTCTACTTGCGTCGCTCGGTGGTCATGCGGCACAGGTCGGCGTCGCTTTCGCACTTTCGCTCGCAAGCCTGCATGCTGTCGTTGTCGGTGGCGCTGCGGTTGCAGGTCTTCATGCACGAGCGCAGCTCGCTCGCGCAGGTGGGCTTCTCGTCCTGGCCGGTGACGCCGAGGTAGACGTAGTACGCGGCGATTGCGGCCAGGACGATCACCACCAGCGCGCCGAACGCGCCCAGCCCGCGCTGCGCCGAGAGTCGCGATGGCATCCGCATCGGCTACTTGCCGTCCGCCTGCCGCGCGACGCAGGCCTTGTTGTTCTCCTCGCACTTGCTCTGGCAGGCTTCCGCGGCATCGTTGTCGGTCGTGGTCGTGCGGCAGCGCTGTGAGCAGCCTTCGAGCAGGCTCGCGCAACCGGGTCTCTGTTCATCGACGCTGAAGGCGCGATAGAGGTAGTAGGCACCTCCCGCCGCGAGGGCGAGCACCACCAGGTTCCAAAGCAGGCCTGCCCCACGTTGCGTTCTGGCTGCCGGATGGCGCATCCTCGTCACTCCTCAGGTGACCTGCGCAGGTCTAATCGCGCAGGTTGCACTGCAACATTCGCCCGGGCCCGGGCGCGGGTTCGCTGGCGGCATTGTCCGCGCCCTTCGGACGGGCCACAATGCTGACGTAAGCAAGCGGTCCAAGAAACGTCAATCAGGGAGGGGAACAGATGAAACCGAATTCGCGCACACTCAGGCGCTCGCTTTGCATCGGCGCGGGCTCGCTCGCGCTGCTGCTGGCCGGATGCGGCAGCATGCCGTCTTGGATGGGCGGCGGACAGACGGTCCACGTCGATCTCGGCGGCAGCCAGGAAGTGCCGGCGACGAACGTCGACGGCACCGGCACCGGCACCATCACGGTCGCCTCGAGCGGCGCGGTGAGCGGCAGCATCACCACCACGGACGTGGAAGGCATCGCCGCGCACATCCACATGGGCGCGATCGGCTCGAACGGCCCGGTGATCATTCCGCTGAAGAAGACCGCGCCGAACGTGTGGAGCGTTCCCGAGGGCGCCAAGCTGAGCGATGCGCAGATGGCGGCGTTCAAGAAAGGCGACCTGTACGTGAACGTTCACACCGTCCGCCACCGGGGCGGCGAGGTGCGCGGCCAGATCATCCCCTGAGCGCGACGCTTCCCGAGACGATAGAGGTCGAAACCGCCGCGCGGCCCGACGCGGCGGTGATCTGGCTGCACGGCCTGGGCGCCGACGGCCACGACTTCGAGCCGCTGGTACCGATGCTCGGGCTGCCGCGCCGCCTCGCGGTGCGGTTCGTCTTCCCGCACGCGCCCGAGCGCCCGGTGACGATCAACACGGGCATGCGCATGCGCGCCTGGTACGACATCGTGCGCTTGGGCGCCGGCGCGGAGGAGGACTCGGCGGGCATCCGCGAATCGCAGGCCCAGCTCGAGGGCCTCATCGCGCGCGAGCGCGAGCGCGGCATCGAGTCCCGGCGCATCGTGCTCGCCGGGTTCTCGCAGGGCGGCGCGATCGCGCTCCACACCGGCCTGCGTCATCCCGAGCGGCTGGCGGGGATCCTGGCGTTGTCGACCTACCTGCCGCTCGCCGGCACGCTCGAGGCCGAGCGCAGTGCGGCCAGCGCCGAGGTGCCGGTGTTCATGGCGCACGGGCTGCACGACGAGATGATCGGCATCGAGCGCGCGCTCGCCTCGCGCGACGCGCTCGAGGCGCTGGGCTACGCGGTCGCCTGGCACGAGTACCCGATGGCTCACGCCGTGTGCGAGGAGGAGGTCACCGCGATCGCGGGCTGGCTCGTCAGGGTATTCTGAGGCGTGAAATTCAGGATTTCCGAGAACTCGCTCTACGCGGTGCTGATGCGCTCGCCCTGGTGGGTGAGCCTGCTGGTGGCCGCCGGCGTGTTCGCGCTGGTGCGCATGATCCTGTCGGATGCCTACGCCGCGTTCGCGGTTTTGCCCTTCGTGGTGATCGGCGCGATCGCCGCCTGGCGCCAGCTGCGCGTGCCGCATGGCGCCGCGCTGGAAAAGAGGCTCGAGGCGCTGCGCGCCCTGCCGTGGGAGGCGTTCGCCCCCCGGCTCGAGCAGGCCTGGCGGCGACAGGGTTATCAGGTCGCGCCGTTCGCCGGCGCGGGCGCCGAGTACGAGCTCTCGAAGGCCGGGCGCAGCACGCTCGCCGCGTGCAAGCGCTGGAAGGCCTCGCGCACCGGCGTGGAGC
>JBAUTD010000413.1:0-2901 GCA_049582045.1 Burkholderiales bacterium | reverse complement strand
GGCGTGGACAGCACGAGCGCGCGCCCCGCGCCGAGCCGCTCGAGCTCCTCGGGCAGCTTCGCCAGCGCTCCGGCGCCGAACACCACCCGCCCCGGCAAGGCGTTATAGACAAACGGATTCATCCGCTTAGTCTACTGCACCGCCGCATTGACTTTTTCCTGACGTCAGGCTGAAGATGCCCTCCCCGCGATATGCGGATCGGAACCAAGGAGAGGGGAATCATGAAAAGGACCATGCTGGGGACGGCGATCGGCATCGCGCTCGCGGTCGCCGCGAATGCTGCGCTCGCCAAGGGCGACGAAGCGAATTTGGAAAAGCTGGGCAGCTTCAAGAAGACAGACTCCGT
This sequence comes from Burkholderiales bacterium, assembly GCA_049582045.1. Classification (GTDB taxonomy): domain Bacteria; phylum Pseudomonadota; class Gammaproteobacteria; order Burkholderiales; family SG8-39; genus DAHVFK01. The sequence goes on along the minus strand of JBAUTD010000413.1, from coordinate 2,555 downwards.
CGCCGGCAAGAGCGTGCCGCAGGGCGGCAAGTACGCCGAGAACCTGAAGAAGGTGCTGCAGCGAATCAAGCTGCCCGACGGGTTCAGGATCGAGCTGTTCGCGATCGTGCCCGACGCGCGGCAGATGGCGGTGAGCCGCAACAAGGCGACCGTGTTCGTCGGCACCCGCAAGACCACGGTCTGGGCGGTCACCGACCGCGACATGGACAACGTGGCCGACACGGTCGACGAGTTCAGCCCGAGCGTGAAGTTCGACGACCCGGCCGGCAGCTGCTACACGCCGGACGGATTCCTGTACATCGTCGAGCGCAACCGGGTGCTGCTGTTCCCCGCCGCCGAGTACTTCATGGAGAGCCCGGACACGGTCGCGGTCGCGGTGGTCAAGCAGGGCGAGCTGATTCCGCCGGAGGAAGAGTCGTACAACCACACCGCGCGCGCCTGCGTGATCGGGCCCGACAACAGGCTCTACATCACGCTCGGGCAGCCGTTCAACGTCACGCCGAAGGAAAAGATCGACCTGTACCGCAAGTTAGGCATCGGCGGCATCGTGTCCTTCAATCGCGACGGGGGCGACCGCCAGGTCGTTCTCACCGGGATGCGCAACTCTTCGGGCCTGGACTTCAATCCCAAGGACCACAGCCTGTGGTTCACCGACAACCAGGTCGACGGCATGGGCGACGAGATTCCTCCGGGCGAGCTCAACCGCGTTCCCGCGACGAACGGGAAGCTCCATCTGGGCGGCTGGTACGGCTTCCCGTGGTACGGCGGCGGCAGCACCAGGACCGACGAGTACAAGAACACCCCGATCCCGAAGGAGCTCGCCGACAAGTACGTCAAGCCCGAGGTCGAGATGATCGCGCACGCGGCCGACCTGGGAATGATGTTCTACACCGGCAAGCAATTCCCGGCCAAGTATCACAACGCGGTCTTCAGCACGCAGCACGGCTCGTGGAACGCGGTCAAGCCCAGGGGCGCGCGGGTGATGGTGACCTACCTCGACGCCAAGGGCCATGCGATGAAGACCGAGCCCTTCGCCGAAGGCTGGATGAACGAGGAAGGCGTCTACCTCGGGCGGCCGGTCGACGTGAGGCAGTACGTCGACGGCTCGATCCTGGTGGCCGACGACAAGGCGGGGGCGATCTACCGCATCTCGTACCAGGGCAAGTAGCACGTCAAAGCAAACACGGGCCGGGCCCTGCGCCCGGCCCGATTCTTTTCGGACACCCGAAATGCGCTTCTCGTACGCTGCCCTGCTCCTCATCCTGTTGCCTGGCCAGCTGCTCGCAGACGGCGGGCCGCCGCATCTGGTGCAAGCCCTGTGTCAGAACTGCCACGGCGTCGACGGCGTCGCGGTCCTTCCGGGCGCGGCCAACCTGAGCGGCCAGCAGCGCGAGTACCTGATCGAACAGCTGCGTGCGTTCCGCTCCGGCAAGCGGCAGAATCCGCAGATGACCGTGATAGCGAAATCCCTCACCGAGCAGGACATCGAGGACGTCTCGCTGTGGTATTCCTCGATCAAGGTAACCGTGGAGAAGCCGAAGTGAAGACACGCGGCGCGCGACTGACGTGCATCCTGCTCTGCCTGCCGGCGGCCGCGGCGGCGCAGCAGGCCGCGGACGAGAACGCGGTGACCGTCACCGCGACCCGCACCGAGCGCCCCAGCCTCGAGGTTCCGGCCTCGATCGACAAGCTCTACGGCGACGACATCCACTTCGCCCGGCCGGAGGTGAACCTGTCGGAATCCCTCGGTAGCGTGCCGGGGATCGTGGCGCAGAACCGGCAGAACTACGCCCAGGACCTGCAGATCTCCTCGCGCGGCTTCGGCGCGCGCTCGACTTTCGGCATCCGGGGCCTGCGCCTGCTGGTCGACGGCATTCCGGCCAGCATGCCCGACGGCCAGGGCCAGGTCTCGAACATCGACCTCGGCTCGGCCGACCGCATCGAGGTGCTGCGCGGGCCGTTCGCGGTCATGTACGGCAACGCCTCGGGCGGCGTGATCAACGTGTTCACCCGCGACGGCGCGGCCGAGCAGGGCGTCGAGGGCCGGCTCGAGGCGGGCTCGTTCGGCACAAAGCGCGAATCGCTCCAGGCCGGCATGCGCAGCGGCAGCATGGACTGGCTCGCGAGCGGCGCGCACTTCACCACCGACGGCTACCGCGACCACAGCGCCGCGAAGCGCGACGGAGCGAACGCCAAGCTTCGCTTCGGCCTAGGCGGCGACACCACCTTCACGCTGATCGGGAACGCCTTCGACAGCCCGAACACCCAGGACCCGCTCGGCCTGACGCGGGCGCAGGCCGCGGCCGATCCGTCGCAATCCGATCCGGCCTCGACCAAGTTCGACACACGCAAGAGCGTGCGCCAGAACCAGGGCGGCGCGACCCTCGAGCACCGCTTCGGCGACAACACGCTGAGCGCGACGGTCTACGGCGGCCAGCGCAACGTCAACCAGTTCCTCGCTTTCACCGGCTCGGCGGCGCCCAGCGCGGTCGCGTACGGCAGCGCGGGCGGCGTGGTCGATCTCGCCACGGCCTACTCGGGCGGCGGCCTGCGCC
>JBAUTD010000412.1:0-2293 GCA_049582045.1 Burkholderiales bacterium | reverse complement strand
CCATGCCGCGCGCGTCGCCGGCCACGAAGTCCGGCCAGCGCCGCCCGCGCGCGCCGGTGCCGAGCTCGGGCAGGCTGTAGTCGTCGTCCATGTCGCCGAAGCGCGAGAGCCCGTCGCGCTCGTGCATCTGCAGCACGTCGCTCTCGGTGAGCCGGTACAGGTCGCCGGGCGACTGCACCATCTGCCCCACGTCGCGCGTCCAGGGCGCAAGCGAGAAGTCGGCCACCGCGCGGGTGTCCTTGGTCAGCAGCGTGTCGAGCGGCATCGCCATGAAGATGCCCTTGTCGTGGTAGGGCGAGCCGGGCGCGCCCGGCGTGGTGATGTCGTTGCCGTTGGTGAAGGTGTACCAGGCGCCGACTTCGAAGCCGGAATTGAAGCGGCGCTTCAGCTCGAAGCGCACGCCCTCGTCCTTGGCGAGGAACCTTCCCGCGCGCGCGGTCGCGGTCACGCCCTTGGCCATGCGGTAGTTGAGCGAGGCGATCGCCGTCACGGTCGAGTAGTCGCGGGTGCCGAACAGGCCGCGGAAGTCGCGCTGCTTCACCGCGTCCACCGCCAGGTCCGCCGCCCAGCGGCCCTCGGCCGGCAGGTAGAGCACCTGGCCGCCGACGCCGTCGTACATCTCCTCGTAGATCCCGCCCGAGACGCGCGCGTACACGCGCCGGGCGGGCTGGAAATACTTGTTCGCCAGCAGGCGCAGGATCTTCACCTTGGATACGCGCTTGTAATCGGCGATGTCGGTCCGCACGTGCGGCAGCAGGCTGTTGGAGGGCTCGGTCACGTCGCTCACGTTCTCCCACACGGTCGCCTGCAGGTCGCCCAGCAGCTGGATCCGGGCCGGGAACCAGCGCTCGTAGCTCGCCACCGCCGAGAGGTCGAACTTGAGCGCGCCGCTCGGGTCGTTGAAGTAGGCCTCGAGCGCCGGGTGCAGCAGCAGCGTGCCGCCGAGCACGTCCTCGTCGCGCAGCGAGAAGTAGTTGCCCTCGACGCCGCGCTGCACCAGCAGACGCTCGGGGATCGGCTCCTCGAACGCCGCGAGCGCCGCGTCGCGGTCCGCGGCCTCGCTTCCGGCGGGCCTGGCGTACTCGATCGATACCGTCGGCGCGAGCTTCGCGCGCGAGGCCATGCCGTTGAAGTAGCGCTGCAGCAGCGGCACGTCGACGAACTCGTAGGTCGCGAGCGGCAGCTTCGCCTCGAGGTAGGTGACGCGGATCTCGCGCGTCTCGAGCGGCGCGAACGACAGCAGCGTCCTCGCGGCGCGCCCCACCGCGCGCGGCATCGACGAGATGCGGATGTTGGTCAGCTCGGCCGACATCACCCCGTTCAGGTAGGCGATGCGCACGTCGCGGAAGTCCTGCTCGTAGAGCGCGCGCGCGAGCTGCGCGCGGTGCTCGCGGCTTTCGGCCCACTGCGCCTCGCTCGGGCGCGGAACGATCCTCGTGAAAGGCGGCGGCTCGTCGATCTTCGGCACGAATTCCTTCGCCTCGAGCGGCACCGAGACCCAGGCGTTGACCCCGGCCTGGCCGTGGGCGGCGTAGGCCTTCGCGCCCCACCACTGGCTGTGGTATTCGATCCCCGCCGCCGGCGCTTTCCTGTAGTCCGCCGCGCCCGAGAGCGCCGCGCCGAGATCGTGCTGGTAGTCGTTGGCGTCGTACTCGGCCACGACGCTCCAGTTCGGCAGCCGGGGATCGGTGTAGCGCAGCCCGCCGAAGGCGCCATCGATGCGCTTGCCGCCGTAGCCGAGGGTGAGGTCGAAGTTGCCGATCTTCTTCGACGCCGCGCCGTAGATCGCGCGGAAGATCGCCGTGCCCTGGATGTCCTGCGCTCCGAGCGCCACGCTCGGCCAGGCGCCGCGCTCGGGCAGCAATTGCAGCTTCAGGTCGAAAGACTTGTCCTTGTAGTCGCCGTAGTCGATCCCCGGCGCGGGGTTGAATCCCGGCACGTGCATGATCCGGGTGTAGCGGAACGAAGTCTCGAGCCAGGGAAAGAGCGCCAGGCTGGACCACACCGTCTGGTAGGGGCGCATGAACGAGATGCCGCTGCGCCAGGCGCCCTCGGGCGCGATGCGCGCGTCGGGCATGTTGAGCAGGCCGCTCTGGCCCGTCGCGCTGGGCTCGGCGGCGGACGCGGCGCTCGCGGCGAAGGCCGCGACCGCGAACAGGAGCTTTCTAAGCGCCATCCGATGCGGAAAAAAAGAAGGCCCCGTTGCGGGGCCTCTTTCGTGGGCCTGCCTGCGTCAGTGATGCGTCGTCGTTGGGGTCGATCCGCCGCCGCCCCCGCCACCGCCCCCCATCGC
>JBAUTD010000411.1:0-3018 GCA_049582045.1 Burkholderiales bacterium | reverse complement strand
CGATATGCGCGGCTGGGACTATCCGCTGATGCTGCAGGGAGAGGGCTCGCGCAGCGAACTGCTCACGCGCTTCCGCGACCACGGCAATGCGGTGCTGCTCGGCAGCCAGTCGTTCTGGGAGGGCGTGGACGTGCGCGGCGAAGCGCTGTCGCTGGTGATCATCGACAAGCTGCCGTTCGCGCCGCCCGACGATCCGGTGCTGTCGGCGCGCATCGAGGCCGTGCGCGCGCAGGGCGGCAATCCGTTCACCTCGCTGCAGCTGCCGCAGGCGATCCTGCAGCTCAAGCAGGGCGCGGGGCGCCTGATCCGCGACGAGGCCGACCGCGGCGTGCTGATGCTGTGCGACCCGCGGCTGTATTCGCGTCCTTACGGCCGGCTGGTACGCGCCGCCCTGCCGCCGATGAAACAGACGCGCGAACTCGCCGAGGTCGAGGCATTCTTCGATAGAATCGACGCATGAGAGTCGTCATTACCGGTGGTGGAGGCTTCCTCGGCTCGCGCCTGGCGCGGGCGCTGCTCGCGCGCGGCAAGCTGACCGCGCCCGACGGGTCCGAGCGCCAGATCTCGCGCGTCGTGCTGCTCGACACCGCGTTCCCGGCGGCGATGCCGAAGGACGCGCGGCTCGAGACCGTGAGCGGCGACGTCGCGGAGCGCACCGTGATCGAGCGGGTGATCGCGCCGGACACCGGCTCGGTGTTCCACCTCGCGGCGGTCGTCAGCGGCGGCGCGGAAGCGGATTTCGACCTCGGCATGCGGGTGAACCTCGAGGGCACCCGGCTGCTGCTCGAGCGGATGCGCCAGTGCGCGCGGCCGCCGCGCCTCGTGTTCACGAGCTCGGTGGCGGCGTTCGGCGGCGAGCTGCCGCCGGTGCTGGACGACTCGACCACGCCGACGCCGCAGACCTCGTACGGCACGCAGAAGGTGGCGAGCGAATACCTGATCTCCGACTATTCGCGCAAGGGCTTCCTCGACGGGCGCTCGCTGCGCCTGCCGACCATCGTCGTTCGCCCCGGCAAGCCGAACGCGGCGGCCTCGTCGTTCGCGAGCGGGATCCTGCGCGAGCCGCTGAACGGCGTCGTCTCGGAATGCCCGGTCGATGCCGAAACGGGCGTCTGGCTGCTCTCGCCCAGGCGGGTGATCGAGGCGTTCGTGCACGCGCACGAGCTGCCGGCGGCGGCCTGGGGAACGCGGCGAGCGCTCAACCTGCCGGGCATCACCGCGAGCGTGGCCGAGATGATCGAAGCCATGGGGCGAGTTGCCGGACCGGCGGCGGCCAAGCGCGTGGTGTGGAAGCCGGATGCGCGCATTCAGGCCATCGTCCGGACCTGGCCGGCGCGCTTCGAGACGCCGCGCGCGCTGGCGATGGGATTTCGCGCCGACCCGGACGTTGAAACGGTGATCCGCGACTACATCGCAGACGAAGGCATCAAGCTCGAGTAGTCGAGCGCGCTTACCAGTTCGGGTCCCACAGCTTCCACCAAGGCGCTTCGCGCTTTACGCCGCCCGGCTTCAGGTAGGGGCTGTTCGGGAAGTTGGCCTTCATTACGCGCGCCGCGCTGTCGCGCAGGTCGTCCAGTCCGAGCGCGCCGTAGGCATGGATCATGATGGAGAGCGCCTCCTCCGTCGCGGGCGCGCGCGGGTATTCCTTCACCGCGTACTGCGCGCGGTTCGCCGCCGCGACGTACGCGCCGCGCCTCATGTACCAGCTCGCGACGTGCACTTCGTGCGAGGCGAGCGAGTTGACCAGATAGCGCATGCGCTCGATCGCGTCCGGCGTGTATTTCGACTTCGGGAAGCGTGTCACCAGCTCCTTGAAGGTGGCGAATGCCTCGCGCGTGGCCTTGGGGTCCCGCTCGGACATGTCGGGATTCGACAGCCCGGAGAGCAGGCCCGTGTTCTCGTTGAAGTTGATCAGCCCCTTGAGGTAGTAGGCGTAGTCGACGTTCGGATGGTTCGGGTAGAGCTTGATGAAGCGATCGGCCGCCGCGATCGCCGAGGCACGCTCGCTGTCCTTCCAGTACGAGTAGGCGATCTCGAGCTGCGCCTGCTGCGCGAAGCGGCCGTAGGGATAGCGCGCCTCGAGCTTCTCGAAGTACTTGATCGCCTGGCCCCAGTCCTTGGACCCCATCGAGTCCTTGGCCTCGCCGTAGAGCCTCTGCGCGGACCAGTTCGCCGTTTCGTCGTACTCGGACGAGCCTGCGCAGGCGCCGAGCAGGAGCACGGCCGCGACCGCCAGGGGAGCAAGTAAACTTGTGCGCATGAAGCAAAGGCCCGCGTCGGAAACGGAAAATTATAGCCCCCTCGAGGCCACCGTCCCGCGCTCGCTCGGAGGGTCGAGGTTGGATCAGGCGCTGGCGCAATTGTTCCCGCAATACTCGCGCAGCCGGCTGCAGGCGTGGCTCAAGTCGGGGCATATCCTGGTCGACGGCGCGGCAGGCACGGCCAAGCAGGCCGTATCGGGCGGCGAGCGTCTTGCGCTTTCCCCGCCTCAGCCGCCCGCGGGGGGCTCACCGCGCGCGCAACGCATGCCGCTTTCGATCGTGCACGAAGACCGCGACCTGATCGTGATCGACAAACCCGCAGGGCTGGTGGTGCACCCCGGCGCCGGGGTGCCGGAGGGCACGCTGCTCAACGCGCTGCTCGCGCACGCTCCCGAGCTCGCGGTGGTCCCGCGCGCGGGCATCGTGCACCGCCTGGACAAGGACACCAGCGGCCTGCTGGTGGTGGCCAGGAACGTGACCGCGCAGGCGAATCTCGTCAAGCAGCTCGCCGAGCGCAGCATGCGCCGCGTGTACCTCGCGGTGGTGCACGGCGATCCGCCGGCCTCCGGCACCATCGACGCGCCGGTCGGGCGCGACGTTCGAGTTCGCACCAGGATGGCCGTATCGCAGCGGGGCAAGCAGGCGCGCACCGGCTACCGCGTGCTCGAGCGCTTCGGCCGCGCGGCGCTGGTCGAATGCCGGCTGGAAACCGGCCGCACGCACCAGATCCGGGTGCACTTCCAGCACATCCACCATC
>JBAUTD010000410.1:0-1886 GCA_049582045.1 Burkholderiales bacterium | reverse complement strand
ATGCCGCGGATAGTCGGATGACAGAGCTGACAATCCTGATGCCCTGCCTCGACGAGGCGGCCACCGTCGGCACCTGTGTTGCCAAGGCACGCGCTTTCCTCGCGCGCGCGGGCATCCAGGGCGAGGTGCTGGTCGCCGACAACGGCTCCGCAGACGGCTCGCGCGAGCTGGCCGAGCAGGCGGGCGCGCGCGTGGTGCAGGTTGCCGAGCGGGGCTACGGCGCCGCCCTCGCGGCGGGCATCGCCGCTGCCGGGGGCCGCTACGTCATCATGGGAGACGCCGACGACAGCTACGACTTCTCGCGCCTGGAGGGCTTCGTCGAAAAGCTGCGCCAGGGCTATCCGCTGGTGATGGGCAACCGCTTCGAGGGCGGCATTCGCAAGGGCGCCATGCCGTGGCTGCACCGCTATCTCGGCAACCCGGTGCTCAGCTTCATCGGGCGCCTTCTGTTTCGCGCCAAGGTAGGCGATTTTCATTGCGGCCTGCGCGGCTTCGATCGTGACGCGGTGCGCGGCCTGGACCTGAAGACGCCCGGCATGGAGTTCGCTAGCGAGCTGGTGGTGAAGGCGGCGCTCGCCGGCTGGCGCATTGCCGAAGTCCCGACCACGCTCGATCCGGACGGCCGCGGGCGGCCGCCGCACCTTCGCAGCTGGCGAGACGGCTGGCGTCACTTGCGCTTCCTGCTGCAGTTCAGCCCGCGCTGGCTGTTCCTCTATCCCGGACTCACGCTGCTTTGTCTCGGGACCGCACTTACCACCGCGCTGTATTTCGCGCCGCTGCACGTCGGCCGGGCGGGCCTCGACATCCACAGCATGCTGTATGCCTCGGCTGCCGCCATCCTCGGCTTGCAGCTTTGCCTGTTTGCCCTGTTCGCCCGAGTCTCGGCGCAGAACATCGGGTTGCTTCCGCGGCAACCCGCCCTCGACAGGCTGCTGCGCGTGACGACGCTCGAGCACGGGTTGCTGTTCGGGCTCGCAGCCGCCCTCAGCGGCCTGATCTGGAGCGCCGTCGCGTTCTGGCACTGGCGCGACGCGGGGTTCGGCGCGCTCGATCCGCGCGTCGTCATGCGGGACACCATTCCCGCGACGGCGCTCATGATCGGCGGCACGGAAATCATGCTGGCGTCCTTCCTGCTGAGCATATTGCGCCTCGGGGAAACCAAGTGACAGGGCGACGATGCGCGCTCGCCGGCCTCGCGCTGCTGGTGTTCGCGATGTTCGTCGATACGCTCATCTTGCCCGGCCCCCGGGTTCTCGGGATCGCGGGCGGAGACATGACGCAGCAGTTTCTGCCGTGGAGGCAATTCGGGTTCGGCGAGCTCGCCAAAGGCAATCTCGCGCTATGGAATCCGCATATCTTCGCCGGCGCACCCTACTTCGGGGGCATGCAATCGGCGCTGCTCTACCCTCCGAACTGGCTCTGCCTCGTCTTGCCGCTCCCGCTTGCGATCAACTGGGGCATCGCAATCAACCTGTGGCTGCTCGGAGCGTTCACCTACCTGTGGGCGGAACGGCGCGGGCTGCATCCGTTCGCTGCGTTCGTTTCCGGTGCCCTTGCGACGTTCTGCGCGCCGTCGTTCTTGCACGTGATGGCCGGCCACCTTGCCAACCTGTCGTCCATGGCATGGATACCGCTGCAGTTCCTGGCGATCGACGAATGGCTCGCGCGCCGCAAGCGGGCGTGGTGCCTGGTCGGCATGCTTGCGGTTGCGATGCAGATCTTCGGCGGCCATCCGCAGTACGTCTATTTCGCCGGAATCGCATCCGGGATCTACGCGTTGGTGCGCCTGGCCGAACCGCAGCAGAACCGCATCGTGGCGCTGGCCGGCCTTCTCAGTATTCCGGTCGGGGGAGCGCTGCTGGCTGCGGTACAGCTGCTTGCCGGCG
>JBAUTD010000409.1:0-1820 GCA_049582045.1 Burkholderiales bacterium | reverse complement strand
CGACACCGCCTGGCTGGGCGCCTACGCGGCGATCGGCGCGGGCTGCCTCGCCTCGTCGTTCGTCGCCTGGCGGCGCGGGCGGAGTTAGACTAGCGCCGCGCGTAAGCAAAAAGACAGGAGAGAGGCGAAGATGGAGCGCATCTGGCTGAAGAGCTATCCGGCGGGCGTCGAGCCCGAAGTCCGCTACGACCAGCACCGCTCGGTCGGCGACCTGTTCGAGAAGTGCGCCGCGCAGTTCCGCGAACGGCCGGCCTACTCGAGCATGGGCAAGTCGATGAGCTACGGCGAGCTCGACAAGCTCTCGCGCGATTTCGGCGCGTGGCTGCAGGCGATGGGCCTCGCCAAGGGCGCGCGCGTGGCGATCATGCTGCCCAACGTGATGCAGTATCCGGTGGTCCTGTTCGGCACGCTGCGCGCCGGCTGCACCGTGGTGAACGTTAATCCGCTCTACACCGCGCGCGAGCTCGAGCACCAGCTCAAGGATTCGGGCGCCGAGGCGATCGTGATCCTGGAGAACTTCGCCCACACGCTCGAGACCGTGCTCGCGCGCACCCCGCTCAAGCACGTGGTGGTGGCCTCGCTCGGCGACCTGCTCGGGTTCAAGGGCAGGATCGTGAACTTCGTGGTGCGCAACGTGAAGAAGATGGTGCCCGCGTTCGCGCTGCCCAAGGCGCTGCGCTTCAACGCCGCGCTCGTCGAGGGCGCGGGCAAGCCGTTCGAGCCGTACGAGACCGGGCACGACGACATCGCGTTCCTGCAGTACACCGGCGGCACCACCGGGCTGTCCAAGGGCGCGATGCTGCTCCACCGCAACGTGCTGGCCAACATCGAGCAGGTGGCGGGCTGGCTCGAGCTCGGCCTGAAGGGCGAAACCCCTTCCATCATCACCGCGCTGCCGCTGTATCACATCTACGCGCTGACGGTGAACTGCCTGGTGATCCTCAAGCTCGGCGGACTGAGCATCCTGATCACCAACCCGCGCGACATCCCCGGCTTCGTCAAGGAGCTCGGCAAGCACCGCTACAACATGATCACCGGCGTCAACACGCTGTTCAACGCGCTGCTGCACCACCCGGATTTCGCCAAGCTCGACTTCTCGGCGCTCAGGCTCTCGAGCGGCGGCGGCATGGCGGTGCAAAAGGCGGTCGCCGACCGCTGGAAGGAAGTGACCGGCACGGTGCTGCTCGAGGGCTACGGCCTGACCGAGACCAGCCCGGTGGCGACCATGAACCCGTTCGACCTTACCGGCTACAGCGGCTCGATCGGCGTGCCGATCCCGTCGACCGACATCGAGATCCGCGACGACGAGGGCAAGACCCTGCCGGTCGGCGGCACGGGCGAGATCTGCATCAAGGGCCCGCAGGTGATGGCCGGCTACTGGCAGCAGCCCGAGGAGACCGCCAGGGTCATGACCCCGGACGGGTTTCTCAGGACCGGTGACATCGGCGTGATGGACGACAAGGGCTTCATCCGCATCGTCGATCGCAAGAAGGACATGATCCTGGTGTCGGGCTTCAACGTGTACCCGAACGAGATCGAGCAGGTGGTGGCGATGCACCCGGGCGTGCTCGAGTGCGCCGCGATCGGCGTCGCCGACGAGCACTCGGGCGAGGTGGTCAAGCTGTACGTGGTGAAAAAAGACCCCGGCCTGACCGAGCAGGACATCCTCGCCTACTGCAAGGAACAGCTCACCGGCTACAAGCGCCCCAAGCACGTCGAGTTCCGCGCCGACCTGCCCAAGACCAACGTCGGCAAAATCCTCCGCCGCGCCCTGCGCGAATAGAAATCGGGGTCAGACCACGTTTTCGGAAAACGTGGTC
>JBAUTD010000408.1:0-2445 GCA_049582045.1 Burkholderiales bacterium | reverse complement strand
CCAGCGCCGCGCGCGCCCGCTCGCCGATGCACAGGATTTGCGTGGCGCTCAGCCGGCCTCCTTCTGGCGCGAGCCGGACGCGGCGAAGCACACCGCGGCGAACAGGAGATAGCCGAGCGCGACTTGGGGCGATACCGCCCAGCCGAGCTGCGTGCCGTGGATGAAGCCGAAGAACGCGAGCACGGCGCCGGCCAGCGCCCAGAACCCCGCCTCCTTCAGCTTGTGGTCGATGATGAACGCAGCGAGCGCCCCGAGCACCAGGCCCGCGAGCACGGCGCCTCCGCCGAGCAGCTCCATGCCGTGGTAGACCAGCCCGGAGGCGGCCAGCTTGCCCATTCCCACGCTCGCGGCCGAGGTGCCCGCGGCGTTCAGCGCGCTGTCGACCTGAAGCTGGCCCCAGGCGGCGACGTTCGGGATGATCGCGAGCACCACTGCGGGCGCGTGCTTCGCGGGCGAAGCCTGGAAAGCCTGCGCGCCGATTACGAGGCCGATGTAGAGCAGGATCGGCAGGATCGCCACCAGCGGCACCACCGCGAGCAGCAGCGCGGTGAGACCGAGGAAGCACACCAGCGCGATCACCACGCCGGTGGCGAGCGAGTAGCCGATGCGCCCGCCGACCGCCTTCCAGCCCGGGTGGCCGATGTACACCGCCGGCGGGAACGGGCTGCCGAGGATCGAGCCGACGATCGCGCCGATGCCGTCGGCGGCGAGGATCTTGCGCAGGTCGTACGAGTCGCCCGCTGCCGCCGCGCTCTCGACGTTGTTCATCGCCTCGGTGAAGTTGTAGATCCCGAGCGGGATCGCGGTGACGAGCAGCGGCGCGACGTCGACCAGGCCGCGCCAGACCTCGCTGCCCGGAACCGGCAGGTGCAGCCCGAACTGCGCGAACGAGGCGTGCACGTCGGCGGCCTTGACCACGTCGCTCCAGCCGAAGAAGTACGCGATCCAGCCGACCACGATGCCGACGATCACCGCGACCAGGCCGCCCGGCAGCCCCCAGGGCAGGCGCACGTTCGCGGTCCAGCTGATCAGCACGATCGCAAGCGAAACGAACGCGATCCATGGCACTTCCCACATCTGGAACGCCGGGCGCAGGGAGATGAACGCGATCGAGATGCCCGCCAGCGTGCCGAGCATCGCTGCGCGCGGGGCATGCGCGCGGACCCACGGGCCGAACAGGATGCCCGAGAGAATGATCACGCCGATGATGAACGCCCAGGCGAGGCCCGCCTCCCAGGCGAGCACCGGGTCCTTGGTTTTCAGATAGACCGGCAGCATGACCACGAATACGACGATGAACATGTGCGGCACGCTCGGGCCGTACGGCATCGCGGTCACGTCGCTGCGCCCTTCCTTGTGCGCGAGCTTCCAGGCGAGCCAGGCGTAGTACAGGTTCCCGATCGGCAGCGCGATGCCCAGCGCCGGCAGGATGCGACCAAACACCGTGTCCGCGGGCAGGTGCACCACCCCGAGGCACAGCCCCGTCAGCACGATCACGTTCAGCACCACGTTCGTGAACAGTCCGAAGAAGCCGTTCCAGTCTCCGGGCACCCACCAGCGGACCTGCGCGTTGCCGTTCGTCATGGTTCTCCCCTTGTCGTGATGGTTCAGTCTCTGGCCTTCGCCAGGCCCTCGAGAAAATTCTTCGAATCGCTTACCCAGCCGAAAATCCCGCCCTGCGCCTTGATCATCTCGAGCGCGGCCTTCTGGAATGCGGGGAAGTACGAGCCGACGCAGTCCTCGAGCACCAGGCAGTCGTAGCCGCGGTCGTTCGCTTCGCGCACCGTGGTGTTGACGCAAACCTCGGTCGTGACGCCGCACACGATGAGCTGCCGGACGCCGCGGTTGTGCAGCATCGAATCGAGGTCGGTAGCGTAGAACGCACCTTTGCCGGGCTTGTCGACGACCGGCTCTCCGGGGGCGGGCTTCAACTCGTCCACGATGTCATGGCCGTACTCGCCGCGCACCAGAATCCGCCCCATCGGGCCCTTGTCGCCGATGCCGGTCTTCAACCGCCCGCGCAACTTCTTGCTTTGCGGCAGATCGGCCAGATCCGGGCGGTGGCCCTCGCGCGTGTGAATGACGAGCATCTTCCTGTTGCGCGCCGCGGCGAGCACCTTCTGCGTCGGCGCGATCGCCTTCCTGAGCAGCGATACGTCGTTGCCGAGCGCCTCGCCGAATCCGCCCGGATCGACGAAATCGCGCTGCATGTCGATGATCACCAGCGCGCAATGCGCCGGATCGAGCTCGAACTCGTAGGGTTCAGCCTTCACCTTCGCCATCGCAGCCTCCCTCGTCTGGCCTCATCCTGCGGCCCGCGCGGCGCGCTCGCGCGCATAGGCGCGCCAGCTGCCGAGCCGGGTGATTTCGCGCGCGCCCTGCGTCGCATACTGCTCGCACAGGAACCCGCGCACCTGCTCGCCGTCCTCGAGCTCGACCGTGCCG
>JBAUTD010000407.1:0-4962 GCA_049582045.1 Burkholderiales bacterium | reverse complement strand
GGGCGCGTGCTGTGGGACCAGGCGCTGCCCGGCATGGATCCGGCGCAGCGTTTCGCGATCTGGGATGAGCTTAATCGCGTGATCGCGCTGCTGCACACCGTCGACTACCGCGCGGTCGGCCTCGAGGGCTTCGGCAAGGAAGGCAGCTACCTCGAGCGCCAGATCACGCGCTGGAGCAAGCAATACCGCGCTTCGGAAACCCAGAAAATCGAGGCGATGGACAACCTGATCGCGTGGCTGCCGCACCACATCCCGCCGGGCGACGAGACGACGATCGTGCACGGCGACTACCGGCTGGACAATACGATCTTCCATCACACCGAGCCGCGAATTCTCGCGGTGCTGGACTGGGAACTGTCGACGCTCGGCCATCCACTGGCGGATTTTTCCTACCATTGCATGAGCTGGCATATTCCGCCGGGCAAGTTCCGCGGCATCGAGGGCCTGCCGCTCGAGGCCCTGGGCATCCCAACCGAACAGCGCTATATCGAGATGTACTGCAAGAGGACGGGGCGCGGGGGAATTGATCCTTCGACCTGGGACTTCTACATGGCCTACAACCTGTTCCGCATCGCCGGCATCACGCAGGGAATCGCGAAGCGCGTGGTCGACGGCACTGCGGCGAGCGCGCACGCGCTCGAAGCCGGAAGCAAGGCGCCGCTGCTGGCCGAGCTCGGCTGGCAGCAGGTCGAAAAGATTCTGAAACGAGCCGCCTAGGAGAAGAGCATGGACTTCGAGTATTCGCCCAGAGTGCAGGAGCTGCAGAAGAAGCTCGTCGCCTTCATGAACCAGCACGTCTATCCGAACGAGAAGGTCTGGTACGACCACTGCAACGGACCGAACCGCTGGCAGCCGGTGCCGATTATCGAGGAGCTGAAACCCAAGGCGCGCGCCGCCGGGCTGTGGAATCTGTTCCTGCCGCGCTCGCCGCGCGCGCCCGAGGGCCTGTCGAACCTGGAGTACGCGCCGCTGTGCGAGATCATGGGCCGCGTGAGCTGGGCGCCCGAAGTGTTCAACTGCTCGGCGCCCGACACCGGCAACATGGAGACGATCGAGCGCTACGGCACGGAAGCGCAGAAGGACGAATGGCTCGATCCGCTGCTGGAGGGCAAGATCCGCTCGGCGTTCCTGATGACCGAGCCGGCGGTGGCGTCTTCTGATGCGACCAACATCCAGACGCGCATCAGGCTCGAGGGCGATCACTACGTCATCAACGGCACCAAGTGGTGGTCCTCGGGCGCGGGCGATCCGCGCTGCAAGGTCTACGTCCTGATGGGCAAGACTTCACCCGACAATCCGGCGCGCCACAGCCAGCAGTCGATGATCCTGGTGCCGGCCGGCCTGCCGGGAATCCGAATCGTGCGCCATCTCAAGGTATTCGGCTACGACGACGCACCGCACGGCCACATGGAAATCGAGCTCAAGGACGTGCGCGTGCCGGCTTCCAACATCCTGCTGGGCGAGGGGCGCGGCTTCGAGATCGCGCAGGGCCGCCTCGGGCCCGGCCGCATTCACCACTGCATGCGCCTGATCGGCCAGGCCGAGCGCGCGCTGGAGAAGATGTGCAAGCGCGCGACTTCGCGCGTCGCCTTCGGCCGGACGGTCGCGGAGCAGGGCGTGACGCGCGAGCGCATCGCGGAGGCGCGCATCATGATCGATTCGGCGCGCTTCATGGTGCTGAACGCGGCCTGG
Organism: Burkholderiales bacterium; assembly: GCA_049582045.1. Classification (GTDB taxonomy): domain Bacteria; phylum Pseudomonadota; class Gammaproteobacteria; order Burkholderiales; family SG8-39; genus DAHVFK01. The sequence goes on along the minus strand of JBAUTD010000407.1, from coordinate 3,270 downwards.
AAGATGGATACGGTCGGCAACAAGGTCGCGCGCAAGGAGATCGCGATGATCAAGGTGCTGGCGCCGAACATGGCCTGCCAGGTGATCGACTGGGCGATGCAGGCCCACGGCGGAGGCGGGGTGGCGGAGGACTTCGGCCTCGCCGCGGCGTACGCGCACGCGCGGACGCTGCGCTTCGCCGACGGCCCGGACGAGGTGCACCGCAATCAGATCGCCAAGCTCGAGATCGGCGAGCAGACGACAGTGGCTGAAGCGGTGGCGCCGAAGAAGCGCAATTGATTCGAGGAAAATCCATGCTCAAATTGTGCGGCTTCCATGTCAGCAACTACCACAACAAGGTGCGCCTGGCGCTGCTCGAGAAGGGCGTTCCGTTCGAAGAGGATCCGAGCTGCAAACCGTCGCAGCAGGACGCATTCCTGGCGCGCTCGCCGCTCGGCAAGGTGCCCTTCCTGGAGGTCGATGGCGCCGTGCTTACCGAGTCGCAGGTGATCTGCGAATACCTCGAGGATGCCCATCCGGCGAAGCCGCTTTATCCGCGCGACCCGCTCGCGCGGGCGCAGGTACGCGAGCTGATCCAGTACATCGAGCTGCACATGGAGCTCGTGGCGCGGCGCCTGTACCGTGAGGTGTTCTTCGGCGGGAAGGTGTCGGACGAGACCAAGAAGGAGGTCGAGCGCGACCTCGCGAAGGGCGTACGCGGCTTCGCCACGCGCGCCAGGTTCGAGCCCTATGTCGCGGGCAAGGATCTCACGCTTGCCGACTGCACCGCCTACGTCCACCTGCCGCTGGTGTCGATGGCGAGCAAGCTGGCCTTCGGGCGCGATTTCCTCGAAGGCCTGCCGCAGGTCAAGCCCTATCTCAAAATGCTCGGGGAGCGCCCGGCGTTCGCGCGCGTGGGCGAAGATCGCAAGGCCGCTCAGGCCGCGATGGCCAGGAAGTAGCGCTTCCGGTGCACGGCTTCGCGCCGCTGGGCGAGTATCTGCGCTTCGCCGTCACGCTGACGGCGGTGCTCGATCCGTTTCTTGCCGTGCCCATTTTCGTCAGCCTCACCGCGCAGCGCCCCGTGGTCGAGCGCGCGCGCCTGGCGCGCGTCGTGACGCTGACGGTGTTCCTCGTGCTGGCGGGCGCGGCGCTGTTCGGAGAAGGCCTGCTGACCCTGATCGGCGCGAGCCTGCCGGCATTTCAGGTCGGCGGCGGGCTGGTGCTGTTGCTGATGGCGCTCGCGATGCTGAACGCGCGCGTTGGCGGAGTGCGCCAGTCTGCGGCCGAAGCCGAGGAGCTGGAATCAGGCGAGGTCTCGGGGGTGGTGCCGCTCGCCGTCCCGCTGCTCGCGGGGCCGGGTGCGATCAGCACCACGATCATCGCGGCGCAGGCGCGCGCGTTGGCGCACCTCGCCGCCATGGTCGGCTGCATCGCCGTGGTATGCGCGCTGCTGTGGCTGGTGATGCGCTTCGCTCACGCGCTCGCGCCGCGCATGGGCACCACAGGGCTCAACATCGCGACGCGACTGCTCGGCCTGCTGCTTACCGCGATCGCGATCCAGACCATGGCCGAGGGGTTGCTGGATCTCCTGCCCGGCCTGCGTTGATTCAGGCTTTCTTCGGCACGGGGCGAGGGCGGCCGCTGGCGTCGATCGCTACGTAGGTGAGCGTCGCCTCGGTGACCTTGACCACCTCGGGATCGTGCGGACGCCGCTCGGCGTAGACCTCGACGTTGACGGTGACCGAAGTATTGCCTATGCGCACCACGTCGGCATAGAACGAAAGCACGTCGCCGATCTGCACCGGCTGCTTGAACACGAATGAGTTGACCGCCACCGTCGCGACGCGGCCGCGCGCGAGGCGGCCGGCGACGGTGCCGCCCGCGACGTCCACCTGCGCCATGATCCAGCCGCCGAAGATGTCGCCGTTCTGATTCGAATCGGCGGGCATGGGCACCACGCGCAATGCGGGCTGCTTGCCCTCGGGTATCTTCACTTGCCGCCTTCCTTGGATTGCAGGTAATGCAGCGGGCCGCCGCGGAACGGCGCGAAGCCGGTGCCGAAGATCAGACCGGCATCGATCAGGTCGGCGTCTGCGACGATGCCCTCGGCGAGAACCGCCTGCGCTTCGGTCAGGTAGGGTTGGATCAGCGACTCGACCATGTCCGCGCGCGGTTCGGCGGCCTTGCGCTTGACCGTTTTCCCATCGACGTAGTGGTACATGCCCTGTCCGGTCTTCTTGCCGAGCTTGCCGAGCGCGACCTTGTTCAGCAGCACGCGCGGCGCCTCGGGCTCGCCGCCCGCGCCTTTCTTCGCCAGCTCCTTGCCGGCGGCGAGACAGATGTCCAGCCCCACGGTGTCGGCCAGTTCGATCGGCCCCATCGGCATGCCGAAGGACTCCATTGCCGAGTCGATGGTCTCCGGCTGGATCGCCTCGTCCACCATGCGAAAGGCATTCTGCATGTACGGGCCGAGCACCCGGTTCACCAGGAACCCCGGCGAATCCTTGACCGGCAGCGGCAGCTTGTCGATGCGGCGCACGAATGCGGCGGCCTTTTGCGCAAGCGCCGGATCGGTGCGTTCGCCCGAGACGACCTCGACCAGCATCATCTGCGGCACCGGGTTGAAGAAGTGGATCCCGACCAGGCGCGACGGATCCTTCAGCACGCTCGCGATGTCGGCGAGCTTGAGGCTGGAGGTGTTGGACGCGAGGATGGCGCCGGGCTTGGCCGCCGCCTCGAGCTTGCCGAACAGCTCGCGCTTGGCCTCCAGGTTCTCGAAGATCGCCTCGATCACGAGGTCTGCGTGCGCGGCGCCGGCCCCGGCCACGTCGGGAATCAGGCGATCCAGCGCGTCGCGCACCCGGCGCTTGTCGCGCAGCCGGCGCTCGAACAGTTTCGCGGCGCGCTTGAGCGCCGGCGCGATACGCTCGGGGGAGGTGTCCTGCAGCGTTACCCTGATCCCGCGCAGCGCGCATAGCGCCGCGATATCGCCCCCCATCACGCCCGCCCCGACCACGTGCACGTGGCGCGGGTCGAAGTCCGCAGCCTTGCCGAGCGACTTGAGCCGTTCCTGCAGGAAGAACACGCGGATCAGGTTGCGCGCCGTCGGATGCTCGAACAGGCTCTTGAGCGAGCACGCCGGATCGTCGGCGGCGGCGAACGGGTCGCCGTCGTACTTGCGCCAAAGCTCGAGGATCGCGTACGGCGCCGGGTAGTGCTCGGGCCGGGCCCGCCGCGCGACCTGCTTGCGCGCCTGAGCGGCGACGAAGTTGCGCAGCGGCCCGAGCA
>JBAUTD010000406.1:0-10388 GCA_049582045.1 Burkholderiales bacterium | reverse complement strand
GGGATGCCGAGAGCGCGGCACCCGCCGGCGGCAGCAAGCGCAGCCCTTCCGAGCCCGAGCCGAGCTAGGCGATCAAGTCACCCTCCGCAGCCGGGGCGAACGTTCTGCCTGCCGGAGGGAATCGAATGCACATCGAGCGCGAGCTCAAGTTTCGGCTTCCCGGGGACGCCGGGCGCGAGTTGTGGGCGCTTCTGCCCGGCGCGCCGGTTCCGACCCGGCGGCGCCTGGACAGCGCCTATTTCGACACGCCGGATTTCCGGCTGCGCGACGCGCGCGCGGCGCTGCGCCTGCGGCGCGACGGGCGCAAGCGCATCTTGTGCTTCAAATGCGATTCGCCCGCGGCGCACGGAATGCCGCAGCGAAATGAATGGGAGGTCCCCGCGCCGCGCGGCAGGTTCTCTCCCGCGGCGCTTCCATGCGAAGAGATCAGGGCCGCCGCTGGCGTGGATCTGCGCCGCCACGCCGCCGCGCTCGCGCCCGTGTTCGAGACGCGCTTCGTACGCCGCTCGGCGCAGGTCGTGCTCGGCGACGGCACCCGGCTGGAGGTGTGCCTGGACGCCGGGACGATCGCCGCCGGAAGGCGAAGCGTCCCGTTGCTGGAGCTGGAACTCGAGCTGATCGAAGGCAGCCCGGCCTCGATGCTCGCGCTGGCCGAAACGCTCGTCGAGCCCCTGCGCCTCGAGCTCGAAGCGCGCAGCAAGGCGGAGCAGGGATACGAACTGGTCGAATCGCGCCGCGCGACGCCGCTCAAGGCGCAACCCACCCGCTTGCGGCGCGGCATGAGCGCCGAGCAGGCGATGCTCGCGATCCTGGATGGCTGCCGCGCGCAGGCTCAGGGAAACGTTTTCGGAACCATGCATTCGCGCAATCCAGAGTTCCTGCATCAGCTGCGCGTCGGCCTGCGGCGCTTGCGCTCGGCGCTGCGGACCTTCGCGCCTCTCGTATCGAAATCCAGCGTGCGGCCGCTGGCGCGCGAGCTGAAGGCGATCGTGGCCAAACTTGGCGGCGCGCGCGACTGGGACGTGTTCCACGCGATCCTCTCGCAGCGGATCGCGCCTCCGGCCGCGCGCAGCCCGGAAATGGCCCGCCTGCTGAGAAGAGTCGGCGCAAGGCGCGGCGCCGCGCGCCGGCAGGCGCAAGAAGCGCTCGCCTCGGCGGCGTTCCAGAAGTACATGCTTCATCTGATGCGCTGGACGGAGCAGGCGCCGTGGCGCCGCAGCGACGAGATGCGGCTCGCCGTCGCGCAGCCGGTGGGGCAGTTCGGTCGCCGTGCGCTCGCGCGCCAGGAACGAAAGGCGGCGCGCCACGCGCAGCGCATCGACTGGGCCGATCCCGCGGCGCGCCACAGGCTGCGCATCCTGGTCAAACGCCTTCGCTACGCGTGCGAGTTCTTCTCCGCCACGCTGCCTTCCAAAGCCACGCGGCGCTACCTCGAAAGGCTGGAAGCGGTGCAGGACGTACTGGGAGAGCTGAACGACATCGCGGTTTCGGACCGCTTGCTCGAGGAGCTTGGCGAAGGCGTCAACCAGCAAGCAGGCGCATTTGTCCGAGGTTGGTTCGCGGCGCGCCAGGACATCCTGATCGCGCAGCTCGCGGCCGCCTGGCGCGGGTGGAAGAAGCAAGCGCGCTTCGCCTGAGACGGCCAAGCGCTTAGAGCTCGAGCGCCGGCGCTCCCGCGGCTTGCGGTTTCCCGGCCGCGCTCAAGTTACGGCGGAAGACGAGCCAGTAGCCGATTCCGAGCAGAACCGGCAGGCAGGCAAGCGACGCGACGGTGGTGTCCGGATCCAACAGGGCAAGCAAGCCGAATGCGGCGAGCACCAGGCGCAGCGCCATGTCGGGCGCGCGCCGGTCGGCGAAGCGGGCCTGCAGGCTGAACGTGATCCCGATCGTCGCGATCAGCACCAGTAGCGCCGCACCCAGCTGGTCCAGGCCCGGCTTGATCACCAGCTCCGGGTGCACGAACACACCGGCCATCAGGGTGAAAAGCGAGACGCAGATCTGCACCGAGCGCCACAGCGTGACATAGAACGACGTGTTGGCGATCTTGGAGGTGATTGCGGCGGTCACCGACGTCGGCGGCGTCAGCTCACCGAACACCGCGAGGAAGAACGCGAAGAAGTGCACCACCCAGGGATTGACGCCGATCTGGATGAACGGCGGCGCGATCACGATGGCGACCAGGATATAGGTCGGCGCCGGCGGCAGGCCCATACCCAACACGGCGCCGAAAATGAACGCCATGGCCACCATGGCGACCATGTTCACGCCGGCGGCGTCGATCAGCAGCGCGCCCAGCTTGGTCGGTACGCCGGTGATCACCAGCGCGCCGGTCATGATCGACAGTGTCGCGAGCAGCAGCGCGATGTCGGTGATCATGTCGATGTAGGAGTCGAGGAAGCGCCGCAGCGGCGCGACGAACGCCTCCAGCGACCAGTGCCCGCGCCGCAAAAGCGGCACGAGGTTGATCAGCAGCAGCGCCGCGCCGGCGGCGTAGAACATGTACAGCGCGGCGAACATCGGGGCCAGGAAGATCGTCGCCATCAGCGTGACCAGGCCGCCGACCACGAATACGAACGCGCCGATGTTGACCTTGTCGCGCCAGTCGAGTTTCGCGGCGCCTGGATCGGCGACGAGATGGGTGCGGTAAGCGATCGAGAGCAGGTAGACCGAGACGGCGACGGTGATGTAGTAGATCAGCGCCGGCACCCAACCGCGCGCGACGACGTCGAAATAGTCGACGCCGAGGAATTCGGCCATCAGGAACGCGGCGATGCCCATCACCGGCGGCATGAGCTGCCCGCCCATCGACGAGGCGTTCTCGATCGCCGCCGCGGTCGCCGGCGGCAGGCCGGCGCTGATCATCGCCGGAATGGTCGCCGAGCCGACGGTGATCGAATTGGCCGCGCCGCTACCGCTGACGGTGCCGATCGCCATCGAGCCGATGACCGCCGACTGCGGAATCGCGTGCGCCGAGCGGATCGCCACGCGCTTGGTCGCGCGCAGCAGCGAGTCGACGCAGCCGAATCCGCGCAGCAGGGAGAGCACCAGCAGGAACGAGCCGATCACCGTGAGCGCGATCTGCGGCAGGCGCGAGAAGATGCCGGTCGCCATCTCGACGCTGCTCGCGGTAACGACCCGCGTCCAGGGCAGGCCGGCGTGGTAGAACATCCCGGGCACCATGTAGCCGTACACCGCGTACAGGATCAGCACGATATTGAGGATGAACAGCGGCGTGTGGCGCTTGCGCGCGTACTCGATGATCAGCAGCGTCATCACGCCGCCGACCGCCATGTCGGCGGTGTTCCACATGCCGGCCCGTTCCTCGCCGAGCGCGATGTAGTTGGTGTTCATGTACCAGGCGCAGTAGAGCGAGAACAGGCAGTAGGCGGCCGCGATCAGGTAGTTCGCGGCCGCCGGCAGCTTCGGATAGAGCTCGTTGTTGCGCAGCGCCTGGAGCGTGAACAGCGCGAAAGTGACCGGGATCATCGTCATCGCGAGCAGCGTCGGCCCGCCGAGCCCGGTCCAGTAATAGAACAGCATGTAGCCCAGGAACGCGATCGCCGCGGCGTAGTACAGAAAGTCGAGCGCGAGCGGCGTGCGCCGCGGCGACGCGATGTTGGTCATGCAATACTCCCGGGACCTGGCCGGCCGTCGCTATTGCGCGACGTTGGAATCCCACTTGCTGTCCCACACGCCCCTCGCCTTCATGTATTTCGCGAGGCCGGGGTGGATGGGCACGAGATTCCAGGTCGATTCCAGCGCCTGCTTCTCGAATGCGGCCATATGCCCGCCGCTGATCTGGCGGAAGCTCGGATCGAGCTTGGCCAGCTCGTCGGCGTGCGCCTCGATGACGGTCAACATCTTGTACATCTCGTCCGCCGAGACGACGCGGCCGAGATCGAAGCCCCAGTAGAAGGGCAGCAGCGTCACTTTCTTGACGTAGAGCTCCTTCTTGTGGAAGTTCGCCGGGTCGACCTCCTCGATGGTGAAGCCCGCCGCCTTCAGCTTTGCCAGCTCGTCCGGGCTCGGGTTGAGCGCAGCCCAATCGACCGCGAGCGAGGCTTCGGCGATCCACGGCGGCGGCGTCATGCCGCCCGCGGCGTAGATGCTCATGCCCCTGATCGAGCCGGAGTTGAGCTGCGAGCCCGCGGTGGAAAGGTCGACCTGCTTGTAGATGTGGTGCACTCCCACTGCCGCCATCGCGTTCTCCAGCTGCCTGCGCGTGTCGAAAGGCAGCGGGCCCGTATACACGTCTTTGCCGGACAGGTCTTCCCACTTCTTGATGGTGTCGCGGTCACTCGCCTTGATCGCGAGCCCGACGTCGAGCGTGTAGCACCACAGCGACTGGATCGGCTGCTGTTTGATGTGTTCCTTGAATCCCTTGAAGCGCCCGCTGTCCGACTTGAGCTCCTTCAATGCAACATCGGAGCCGTAATAGCCGTCGAACTCGCCGGTGGCGTAGCCCTTGACCGTCGTTACCGCGCCCGGCGTCGGCAGCACGGTGATCCGGAGCTCGGGCATCGCCTTGTTGAGCACGCTGGCGAGCGCAACGAGCGCTTTGTGTCCGGAGGACCCGACGGGGCCCGTGCCCCAGCGGATGTCCTTAGGCCCGGCGGACCAAGCCGTAGTGCTTGCGGCGCCGAGCAGGGAAACGACCGCGAGCGCGGCCAGTGTTCGCTTGAGCATGATGCGTACTCCTCCTAAGGACACGCCGCGGTTTTGTGGGTTCGGTGCGTCGGCGGTCGTGGGTGCCGGATTCTCGCCTGTGTCGGTCGGCTGGCGCAACCGTTCCGCTAGAGCTCGAAGCCGCACTGCGTGCGCAAGTTTCGCGACAGGCTCCCGGTGAGAAGAGCGGCGAGTCGCCGCCCGAGATCGACTTCGGCTGCGTTCGTACACACCGCGGCCGAATACACCGTCGCGAGCTCGAACTCCCCGGGTAGCGGGCCGACCAGTGCGACACCCGGTGTGATCGCGATCTCGGTGATCTGCGTGCAGCCCAGCAGCCGGCGGCCGTTCGAGCGCGACATCGCTCCCATGGCTGCTGCGCCGCTCGGGTGCGGCCGCAGGCGGGGGGCGAGCGCGTCGCGCACACCGAGTTGCTCGAGCACCCTGGCAAAGTGGATTCCCGCGGTCGCGCGCTCCGGATCCGGAAAATAGATCTCATCGGCGCCCAGGAGTGCGGCGCGCAGGGCCGATGCGCTGGAGATGTCAGGCACAGGATCGCCCCGCTTCACCGCGACCCCGGTGCGCACGCGCCCGAGGTCGGCACAGGTATCCGGCAGCACTCGGCCCGCGGCCGCGAGGTCTGCGATTTGCGTCTTGGTAAGGATCACCAGGTCGGTGGGCTCGCCCGCGAGCAGCCTGTCCCGCATCCCGCCGACCGGGCCGAAGCTTCCGACGATCTCGGCGCCCGTTTCGTCCCTGAACTGCGGCGCGAGCTTCTCGACCACGCCGTGGGCGGCACCCCCGCTCAGCAGCCTGAGTTGCCGTGTCGTCATGTTGTTCTCGCTTTCACTATCGCGCGTCCTGTGCTGAAATGGCCATTGTCGTCACCGTATCCCGAGATGAGCATGAAGCCCTGGATTGTATCGGCAGTCGTTCTGGTCCTGGTCGCGGCCTGCGCGGGCATCCCAAACGAGGAGGCGTTCAAGGCCAAGGTGAGCGCCTGGCAGGGGCGCGACGTAGGCGACCTGGTCAAGGCCTGGGGCCAGCCGAACAGCACCCTGCACACGCCGGGCGGCGGCATGGTCTATACCTACAACAAGGGCGATCCCGTCGCGACCTCGTGCGTCGTGGACTTCATCGTCGATGCCGCGCAGAAGATCAGCGCCTGGCGCTACGCCGGAACGACCTGCCGCACGACGTATTAATCTTCGATGAGCCATCGTGCCGGCCGGCCCCGATAACGGCCTGGGTCGCAATGCGCAGCAGGAGGCTCTGAAACGCGCGCCACCTGCGACGGCGCACAGCCAGTCGTTCGCGGTGCTCGCCGTCGCGGTGCTCGGAGTGGTCTACGGCGATATCGGCACCAGCCCGATCTACGCGCTGCGCGAATGCTTCGCCGGCAAGAATCCGATTCCCGTCACCGCCGAGAACGTGCTCGGCGTGCTGTCGCTGGTGTTCTGGACCCTGGTGCTGGTCATCTCGCTCAAGTACATGGTCTACGTCCTGCGTGCCGACAACCGCGGCGAGGGCGGGATCTTCGCGCTGATCGCGCTCTTGCGCCCGGATCGCGACCAGGACAAGTGGCGCCGTCGCGTGCTCATTCTGCTGGGCATCCTCGGCGCCTCGATGCTGTACGGCGGCGCCATGATCACGCCCGCGATCTCGGTGCTGAGCGCGGTCGAGGGTCTGCAGGTCGCGGCGCCTGGCCTGCGCGAGTACGTGATTCCGATTACGGCGGTCATCCTGTTCGGGTTGTTCGCGGTGCAGCGGCACGGCACGGCGGCGGTCGGCGCGGTGTTCGGGCCGCTGACGCTGGTGTGGTTCGCGGCGCTTGCGCTGCTCGGGGTGCGCGGCATTCTGCAGGCGCCGCAGGTGCTGCTCGCAGTCAATCCCTGGTACGCGCTGCGGTTCTTTCTCGACAACGGCTGGAGCGGGTACCTGATCCTGTACGCGGTCTTCCTGGTCGCCACGGGCGGCGAGGCCCTGTACGCGGACCTCGGCCACTTCGGCCGCAAGCCAATCCGTCGGGTCTGGTTCGCGTTCGTGCTGCCCGCTCTGCTGATCAACTATTTCGGCCAGGGCGCATTGCTGATCGCCGAGCCCGGCAACGGCATCCATCCGTTTTTCCACCTGGCCCCCGCCTGGGGACTGTATCCGCTGATCATCCTCGCCACGGCCGCCACCTGCATCGCGTCGCAAGCCGTGATCACCGGCGCGTTTTCGCTCACCCGGCAAGCCGTGCACCTCGGGCTGTTGCCGGGCCTGACGGTCGATCAGACCTCGGCCGATGCGCGCGGCCAGATCTACATGCCGGCGGTGAACTGGGTTCTGATGGTGGCGGCGATCGGCCTGGTGCTCGCCTTCCGCACCTCGGGCAACCTGGCCGCCGCCTACGGCGTGGCGGTCAATTCCACCATGGCGATCACGACGGTGCTCGCGTTCAACGTGGCGCGCGAGCGCGGCGGCTGGAGCCTGCCCGCGGCGCTCGCGTTCCTGCTGGGGTTCCTCTTTATCGACCTCGGTTTCCTCGGCTCGAACCTGCTCAAGGTTCCCGACGGCGGCTGGCTGCCCCTGCTGATCGGCCTGGTGCTGTTCACCGCCATGGGGACCTGGCGCAAGGGGGCTCGCCTGCTGGCCGAGCGGATCGCCGGGACCACGTCGACGCTCGAGACGTTCATCGGACGGATCGAGGCCGAACGCATCCCGCGAATTTCCGGCACGGGGATATTCTTTACCGGCCGCCTCGAGCAGACGCCCCCCGCGCTGCAGCAGCTGGTGCGGCACACTGGCGTGCTTTACGAGCGGGTGATCATCCTGACGGTGGTGATCGAGCCGCAGCCCAAGACCGACCCCGAGGAGCGAATCGAGATCAAGGACCTCGGCGCCGGCTTTCACCGCGTCGTGCTGCACTACGGCTTCATGCAGCGGCCGAACATCCCCTCGGAGCTGGCGGCCTCCGAGGCGTTGAACCTGACGGCCGAGCTTGACAAGGTGCACTACATCATCGGCCACGTCGACCTGCTGGCGGGGCGCAAGCTGCGCGGCATGGCCCGCTGGCGCGACCAGCTCTTCGTCCTGATGGCGAGCAACACCCAGGACGCGACCGCCTACTACCAGATCCCGGCAGCCCAGGCGATGAAGGTGGGCCTGCAGGTGGGAATTTGACCTAGCGCAAGCTCCGGGCGGTGGGGTCGGCCTTAGAATCCACCTTATAATCTCGGGCCTTAGCGCATTTCCTGGGCCATTTGGGGCGACATGGCGCTGTACGCACTTGGACTGAATCACCAGACCGCCCCGCTCGACATCCGCGAGCGGGTGGTGTTTCACGTCGAGCGCATGCGCGACGCGCTGGGCGAGCTGCGCCGCAGCCTCGCCTCCGAGGCGGCCATCCTGTCCACCTGCAACCGCACCGAGCTCTACCTCGCAGCCGAGCAGCCCGCCGCGGCCACCGACTGGCTGGCGAAGTACCACAGCTTGCGAACGGATGACATTTCGCCCTACCTCTACACGCTGACCCGCGAGCAGGCGGTGCGGCACGCATTCCGGGTCGCATCGGGACTCGACTCCATGGTGCTGGGCGAGCCGCAGATCCTCGGCCAGATGAAGGATGCGGTGCGCGAAGCGCAGGCCGCGGGCACGCTAGGCACGGTGCTGCACAAGCTCTTCCAGCGCTCTTTCGCGGTGGCGAAGGAGGTGCGAAGCAACACCCAGGTCGGCGCCAACAGCGTGTCGATGGCCGCGGCGACGGTCAAGCTGGCCGCGCGCATCTTCCCGTCGCTGCACGAGCAGAAAGTGCTGTTCATCGGCGCGGGCGAGATGATCGAGCTGTGCGCGACGCATTTTGCCGCCCAGGGCCCGGCGCGCATCGCGGTCGCCAACCGGACCCTGGAGCGTGCCGGAGCGCTCGCGCACCGCTTCAACGGTCAGGCGATGGAGCTCAAGGCGCTCGGCGATCAGCTGCACGAGTACGATGTGGTGGTGTCGTGCACCGCCTCATCGCTGCCGATCCTCGGCAAGGGCCTGGTCGAGCGCGCGCTGCGCGCGCGGCGCCGGCGACCGATGTTCATGGTCGACCTCGCGGTGCCGCGCGACATCGAGCCGGAGGTCGCCGAGCTGGACGACGTGTTCCTCTACACGGTCGACGATCTGGGCGAGATCGTGGCGGCGAACCTTGATGCGCGCCGCTCCGCGGTCGAGCAGGCCGAAGCGATCATCGAGACCCAGGTCGGCCAGTTCATGCACTGGATGCAGGTGCGCGAGACCGTGCCGCTGATTCGGGCCCTGCGCGAGCAGGCGGAGCAAGCGCGCCAGCACGAGCTCGAGCGCGCGCTGAAGCTCCTGCAGCGCGGCGAGGACCCGAAGCAGGTGCTCGAGGCCATGTCGCAGGGGCTCGCCAACAAGCTGCTGCATCCGCCCACCCAGGCCCTGAACGAGGCCGCGGGCGAGGAGCGCGAGCGCCTGAGCGAGACCGTCGCACGCCTGTTCCGCGTCAATCGCTAGTGAAAGCGTCTTTACGCGGGAAGCTCGACGGCCTGGCCGCGCGGCTCGCGGAGCTGAACGGCCTGCTCGCCGCGGAGAGCGCGACGCGCGACATGGAGCAGTTCAGGAAGCTCTCGCGCGAGCACTCGGAGCTGAGCGGGCTGGTCTCGCTCTACGACCGGTTCTGCCAGGCCGAGCGCGACGCCGCGGCGGCGAGGGACATGGCGCTCGATCCGGAGACGAGGTCGTTCGCCGAGGACGAGCTGAAGGAGGCGCGGACCACGATGGATCGCCTCGAGCGCGAGCTGCAGCAGGTGTTGCTGCCGCGCGATCCCAACGACGAGCGCAATACCTTTCTCGAAATCCGCGCCGGCACCGGCGGCGACGAATCGGCGCTGTTCGCGGGGGACCTGTTTCGCATGTACACGCGCTACGCCGAGCGCCAGGGCTGGCAGGTCGAAGTCATCTCCGAGAGTCCTTCGGAGCTGGGCGGCTACAAGGAAGTGATCGCGCGCATCACCGGCCAGGGCGTGTACTCGAAGCTCAAGTTCGAATCCGGCGGGCACCGCGTGCAGCGCGTGCCCGCGACCGAGGCGCAGGGGCGCATCCACACCTCGGCCTGCACTGTGGCGGTATTGCCTGAGGCGGACGCGATCGACGACGTGGTGCTCAACCCCGCCGAGCTCCGCATCGACACCTTTCGCGCGTCCGGTGCCGGCGGGCAGCACGTCAACAAGACCGAGTCGGCGATCCGCGTCACTCACTTGCCGACCGGAATCGTGGTCGAATGCCAGGACTCGCGCTCTCAGCACAAGAACCGCGAGAAGGCGCTTTCGGTGCTCGCGGCGCGCATCAAGGACAAACAGACGCGCGAGCAGCAGGCCAAGACCGCCTCGGCGCGCAAGTCCCTGGTCGGCTCCGGCGACCGCTCGGAGCGGATCCGCACTTACAACTTTCCGCAGGGCCGGGTCACCGACCACCGTATCAACCTCACGCTGCACAAAATCGACCGCATCATGGACGGCGAGCTCGACGAGCTGATCGGCGCGCTGCGCACCGAGCACCAGGCGGAGCAACTCGCACTGCTCGCCGAAGAAGCAGCGTGAAAGTGCGCGACGCTCTCGTCAGCTGCGGGCTCGAGCCGCGCGAGGCGCGCCTGCTGCTGGCCGAGGCGACGGGATTTTCGGTGGCTAGCGTGCTCGCGCACGCCGAGCGCGACGTTCCGCCGCAGGCGAGCGCGATGT
>JBAUTD010000405.1:0-9138 GCA_049582045.1 Burkholderiales bacterium | reverse complement strand
CTTCGGCGGCGCGGCGCAGCGTCGCGAGTTGCGCGGCCACGACGGCGGCGAGCAGGGCGAAGCCGGCCAGGTCGCTGTACAGGCCCGGCTTGATCAAGAGCATCGCCGCAATGAACAGCGCCGTTCTCTGCCACAACGCGGCGAAAGCGAGCAGCCAGCCGTGCAGGCTCGCGGCGAGGCAGATCGCCCCCATGGTTGCGGTCGCGACCGACAGCACCACGTATTCCCATTGAGTCGACCAGTCCTTCACGATCAGCAGCAGCGTGGGCTCGTAAACGAACATGAACGGCACGATGTACGCGGGCGCCGCGACGCGCATCGCCGCGAAACCCGACTTCCACATGTTGGATTTCGCTAGGCCGGCTGCCGCAAACACCGCGAGCGCCACGGGCGGGGTGATCGAGGATAGGATCGCGAAATAGAAGGCGAACATGTGGGCGGCCGGCGTCACGGCGCCGAGCTTGATCACCGCCGGGACCAGCAGCGCCACCATCATGATGTAGGCCGGCGTGGTCGGCATTCCCATGCCCAGCACGATTCCGGCGAGCGCGGTCAGGATGAGCGCCAGGATGAGCGAGTTCTGCGCCAGCGCGACCACCATCTGCGTGAACACGATGCCCAGACCCGTGATCGTCACGCAGGCGATCACGATGCCGGCGCAGGCGCATGCCATCGCGACGGCGAGCGTGTTCTTCGCGCCGTCCTCGAGCGCGTCGATCACCGAACGCCAGCGGATGCCTGTGCGCGTCGCCTGGCGCAGCAAGGCCATCGGCAGGCACGCGAGGGCGCCCACCAGCGCGCAAAGCGGCGCCGAATAGCCCGCCATCAGGCCGAACAGCACCAGCAGGATGGGGACGAACAGGTGGCCGCGATCCAGCATCACCGAGCCGAAGCGCGGCAGCTCGTCCCTGGGCACGCCCGCCAGCTTGTAGCGCTTGGCCTCGAAATGCACCGCGAAGAACACGGCCGTGTAATACAGGAATGACGGCACCACCGCCCATAGCGCCACTTGCGCGTACGGCACGGCCAGGAACTCCGCCATCACGAAGGCGGCGGCGCCCATGATCGGCGGCATCAGCTGGCCTCCGGTGGAAGCGACGGACTCCACCGCGGCGGCGAAGTGCGGGCGAAAGCCGGTGCGCTTCATGAGCGGGATAGTGATCGGGCCGTCGACCATCACGTTCGCTACCGCGCTGCCCGATACCGTACCGAACAGGCTCGAGCTCACCACCGCGACCTTGCCGGGCCCGCCGGCGTAGCGGCCTGTGATCGAGAGCGCGAAGTCCATGAACAGCTGCCCTGTGCCGCTGCGCTCCATGAAGGCGCCGAACAGCACGAACAGCATTACGTACGAGGCCGATACGCCGAGCGTCGAGCCGAAAATGCCTTCGGTCGAGAGATAGATCTGCTCCATGAGCACCTGCGGCGTGACGTGCGTGAAGCCACCGGCGTAAATGAGGAAGCAGATCGCCGTAAGCGGCAGCGCCCAGCCGATCACCCGGCGCGTGGCGTCCAGCACTACGATCACCGCCACCACGGCGTAGAACTTATCCCAGAACGTGAGGTCGTCGATGTAGATGATGCGGTTTTCGAAGTAGCTGTAGTTGAGAAAGATGTGCAGCACCAGCCCCCAGCCGCCTGCGAGGAAGACCAGATCGAGGATTCGCCACGCGCCGCCTTGCGGGCGCAGCGGGTACAGGATGAAAACCAGCGTCAGCGTGAACAGCAGGTGCGTGCCGCGGAAGATCACCGCCTCGGGCGGGCCGAAGGCGGCGACGTACATGTGGTAGAGGGACATCGCCACCGCGATGATCAGCGCGAGCCATCGCAGCGCAGTCTGCGCGGGGGTGATCGCCGGTTTTTCCTCCACGCGCTCCTCCTAGGCTTTCTTCGCGTGCCGGTGAGAACGAAAAAACGGGGCGGCCGGGCCGCCCCGCTTGGTCTTGCCGTGGGCTAGGCGGGCCTTAAAGCGCGCCCGCTTCCCTGTAGTACTTGGCGGCGCCCTTGTGGAAAGGAACGCCGATGTCGATCGCCATGTCCTTCGTCGTGACGCCGTTGATTGCCTTCACGACTGCCGCCATGTCGCTCACGTGCGTTGCCATCGTCTTGGTCATCTTGTAGACCACGTCTTCCGGCAGGTCGCAGCGCGCGACGATGTGGGTCGAGTAGCCGATCACCGCCACGTCCTTGTCCTGCTTGGGATACGTGCCGGCCTTGATGATGAGCCGGTTGTAACCCGGGTTCATCTTCTTAAGCGCGCCCATGGTGTGGTCGTCCACCGGCACCAGGTGCACGTCGCGCGCGCTGGCCAGGTCCATGACCGCCGAAGCCGGCGCCGTGGTGCCGAGCGTGAAGACCTGCGCGTGCCCGTCTTTCATGAGCGAAACGGCGTCCGTGTAGCCCGCCTGGAAATTGACCTTTGACAGGGACTCGTAGCTCATGCCGTTGAGTTGCAGCACGATCGAGGTGAGGATCTCGGCCGTGTTGCCCTTGGGCTGGGTGACCAGCACTTTGCCCTTGAGGTCCTTGAACGAGTTGATCTTGGAGTCGGCCAGCGCGACGACCTGGAAGTACTGCGGGTAGAGGTTCGCGACCTGGCACACGTGAGTGGCCTTGTGGGGGTAAGGCTTGCGGCCTTCGATGCCGTCGACCGTGGTGGCCGAGTTGGCGATGCCGATCTGCGCCTTGCCCTCGTCCACGCCGCGCACGTTGGCGATGCCTGCGCCGGGGGTCATCTGGATCTGAAGGCCGGAAATCTCCTTCTCCCACAGGCCTTTCAGCGCGCCGCCGAGCGGGATCCACGATCCGCCCTGGGGGCCGGTCATGAACGTTACCTGCTGCGCCTGGGCGGGCAGGGCGAACGCAGCGCCGATGCAAGCAGCGGCGATCAGCCGTGAAATACGCATGTCGAATCCTCCGGTTATGTGACTGGTGCGCCGACTCTTGCGGTTCGGCCTGCGCAGATCATACCGGCGGCTTACATGTGCGACAAGGTACTGTCAGGAAGCGGCGCTCAGACCACCCGGGTGCGCACCGGCTTGCCCGCAAAATGAAGGCGCAGGTTCTCCACCTGCAGGTCGCCCATCGCGCCGCGCGTCTCGTTGGTCGCGCTGCCCACGTGCGGCAGGATCACCGCGTTGTCGAGCGCGAAGAACTCGGGCGAGATTTTCGGTTCGTTGGCGAACACGTCCAGGCCCGCGCCGGCGATCTTGCCGCGCTTCAGATAGTCGAGCAGCACCGGTTCATCGACCACCGACCCGCGCGCGATGTTGACCACGTAGCCCTTCGGCCCCAGTGCGTCGAGCACCTTGGCGCCGACCAGCGCCTTGGTGCCGGCGCCGCCCGGCGTGGCGATCATCAGCACGTCGGAGTTGCGCGCCAGCGCCACCGCGTCGCCGTCGTAGGGGTAGGCAACGTCCTTCTTGCTGCGGTTGTGGTAGCGGATCTTCATGCCGAAGGCGAGCGCCCGGCCGGCGATCGCTTCGCCGATGCGGCCAAGGCCCAGCACACCCATGGTCTTGCCTCCCAGCGAGGTCGTCTTCTCGTAGTCGCCGCGCGTTCCCCAGTAGCCCGAGCGAAGATAGGCCTCCGACTGCGGAAACTTGCGCATCACGTTGAGCGTCAGCGCCATCGCCGTGTCGGCCACGCAGTCGTTCAGCACGTCGGGCGTGTTGGTGACGATAATGCTGCGCTTCTTGGCCGCCTCGAGATCGATCGCGTCGACGCCGACGCCGAAGTTGGAGATCAGTTCGAGCTTGGGCAGCGCGTCCATCAACCTCGCGTCGGCCCCCGCGGGGCCGAAGGTCGCGAGCGCGCGCACCTTGGCGGCGAGCTGCTTGAGGAACGCGTCGCGATCGGTTGCCTCGTAAAGCATGTGGCAGGCGAACTCCTTTTCGAGGATCGCCTGCGTCGGGGAAAAGATTCTGGTGGTGAGTACGATATCGGGCTTCATTTGCGTCTTTCTCTTCTCAGGTCTTGAATTTCGCGGCGAGCGCATCCGCGCCGCGAGCAAGGATGCCGACGTCGGCACCCACGGCGCAGAACTGGCAGCCGGCGGCGATCATGCGCTTGGCGTCGGCCTCGACAGGCGACAGGTAGCCGGGCGCCTTGCCGGCCTTGCGGATGCGGCGCATGGCCTCCTCGATCAGCGGCATGACCGCCGGGTTCGCAGTCTCGCCCGTGTAGCCCATCGAGGCGTGCAGGTCGGCCGGGCCGATGAACACGCCGTCCACGCCGTCCACCGCGCAGATCGCCTCGAGCTGGTCCAGCGCGGGCTTGGTCTCGACCTGCACCAGCAGGCAAAGCTCCTCCTGCGCGCGCCTGGCGTAGTCCTTGACCCGCCCGAAGCGCGAGGCGCGCGTCGTGCCGGCGACGCCGCGCACGCCCGCAGGCGGGTAGCGCATCGCGGCGACTGCGGCCTTCGCTTCCTCGGCGCTGCACACGTAAGGCACGAGCAGCGACTGGGCGCCCGCGTCGAGCACACGCTTGATGGTGACCATGTCGTTCCAGGGCACGCGCACGATCGGCGTGGTCGGATAAGACGCGGCCGCCTGCAGCTGCGTGAGCAGGCTCTCCAGGTCGTTGGGCGAATGCTCGCAGTCGAGCAGGATCCAGTCGAAGCCGGCGCCGGCGATCACTTCCACGCTGTAGCTCGACGACAGGCTCGACCACAGGCCGATCTGCGTCTTGCCGGCCTTGAGCGCGCGTTTGAATGCGTTTTGCGGCAGGTCCATGCTCATCCCCGTGGCGAAAAGGCCCGATTATCCGGCAACTGCGGCACTCAGTGGATTTCAGGTTCGCGCGTCGGCGCCGTACCCTCGAGGAAGTCGAAGTCGCAGCCCTCGTTCGCCTGTTTCACGTGGCGCGAGAAGATCGCGCCGTAGCTGCGCTCGTAGCGGGGCGCCGGCCGCGTCCAGGCGGCCTTGCGCCTCGCCAGCTCGGCATCGGGAATCCTAAGGTTGAGCAGCTTCTTCTCGACATCGAGCTCGATGAGGTCGCCGTTACGCACCAGTGCGAGCGGCCCGCCGACGAAAGCCTCGGGCGCGACGTGCAGGATGCAGGTGCCGTAGCTGGTGCCGCTCATGCGGCCGTCCGACAGCCGCACCATGTCCTTCACGCCTTGCTTCACGAGCTTCTTCGGGATCGGCAGCATGCCCCACTCGGGAAAGCCGGGGCCGCCCAGCGGCCCCGCGTTCTTGAGCACCAGGACGCAGTCGGCGTCGACGTCCAGGTCGTCGCGGTCGATGCGCGCCGTCATGTCGTTGTAGTCCTCGAACACCACCGCGCGGCCGGTGTGCTTCATGAGCCGAGGCGTCGCCGCGCTCGCTTTGATCACCGCGCCGTCGGGCGCGAGCGTACCGCGCAGCATGACGATCCCGCCCGAGGCGAGCAGCGCCTTGTCGCGCGGAAGGATGACGTCGCGGTTCCAGACCTTCGCGCCCTCCAGGTTATCGCCGAGCGTGCGGCCGTTCACGGTCTTGGCCGACAGATCGAGCAGGTCCTTCAGCTCCGCGAGCAGCGCGCGCAGGCCGCCGGCGTAGTAGAAGTCCTCCATCAGGTACTGCTTGCCGGAGGGGCGGACGTTGGCGATCACCGGCGTGCGCGCGCTGATCTCGTTGTAGCGCTCGAGCGGGAAGGGCAGTCCGGCGCGCCCTGCCATGGCGACGAGGTGCACGATAGCGTTGGTCGAGCCGCCCATCGCCATCAGGGTCGTAATCGCGTTGTCGAACGAGCCGCGCGACAGGAAATCTCGCGGCTTCAGGTCCTCCCACACCATCTCGACGATGCGCTTGCCGGTGAGCGTCGCCATCCTCGCGTGGTTGGAGTCCGGCGCCGGGATCGAGGAATAGCCCGGAAGCGTGAAGCCGAGCGCCTCGGCGAGCGACATCATCGTGGCCGCCGTGCCCATCGTCATGCAAGTGCCGGGCGAGCGCGCGATTGTGTCCTCGATCTCCTTCCAGTCGCCCTCGGTGATGCGCCCGGCGCGCAGCTCGTCCCAGTATTTCCAGGTGTCCGAGCCCGAGCCGAGCGTCTGGTCGCGCCAATGGCTGTTCAGCATCGGCCCGGCAGGCAGGTAGATCACCGGCAGGTTCATGCTGGTCGCGCCCATGATCAGCGCCGGGGTGGTCTTGTCGCAGCCGCCCATCAGCACCGCCCCGTCCGCGGGGTAGGAGCGCAGCAGCTCCTCGGTCTCCATGGCGAGGAAGTTGCGGTACATCATCGTGGTCGGCTTTTGCATCGTCTCGGCCAGCGCCATGGCCGGCATTTCGAGCGGAAACCCGCCTGCCTGCCACACGCCGCGTTTCACCTCCTCGGCGCGCTGCTTGAAATGGGTGTGGCAGTGGTTGATGTCGGACCAGGTGTTGATGATCGCGATCACCGGCTTGCCCTGGTAGTCGCTGCGGTCGTAGCCCATCTGCGCGGTGCGCGAACGGTGGCCGAACGAGCGCAGGTCCTTGACTCCGAACCAGCGATGGCTGCGCAGGTCCTCGGGCTTCTTCTTCATGGCGTTGCCTCCTTGCGTTCGGCATTTTAAACACGCCCTCCGGGCCGGGTGGCGCCGCGGTACACTTTGCGCCCCGCGTTTCAATTCACCCTGACATCATGGCCGAATCCCACGTCTTCCAATCCCAGGCGCTCGAGCGCGCGGTCGCCGCGATCGTCGCCGCCGGCGGCAGCGAGCCGCGCGAAGCGCAGCTCGTCTCCTCCAACCTGGTAATGGCGAACCTGAGCGGGCACGACTCGCACGGCGTGGGCATGATCCCGCGCTACATCGAATCGCTTAAGGAGGGCGGGCTGCAGCCCAACCGCCGTCCGCAGGTCAAGTTCGACGGTGGCGCGCTGCTGGCGCTCGACGGCCAGGCGGGCTACGGCCAGGTGATCGGGCTCGAGGCGACCGACATGGCGATCGCGCGCGCCAAGCAGCATGGAGTATGCGTGATGGCGCTCGCCAACGCGCATCACTTGTGCCGCATCGGGCAGTGGGCCGAGCAGGCCGTGGCGCAGGGTCTGGTCTCGATCAGCTTTGTCAACGTGATTTCGCGCCCGATCGTCGCACCGTACGGCGGCAGGGACGCCCGCTTCGGCACCAATCCCTGCACCATCGGAATTCCGCTCGTCGGCCAGCCGCCGATGATCCTCGACATGGCGACCAGCGCGGTGGCGCAGGGCAAGATCCGCGTCGCGCACAACAAGGGCGAGAAGGTCGCGCCCGGCCTGTTGATCGACGACCAGGGCAACCCCACCGTCGATCCGCGCTACGGCGTGATCGAGCCGCTCGGCGCGCTCACCACCATGGGGTTGCACAAGGGCTACGGCCTTGCGGTCGCGTGCGAGTTGCTGGGCGGGGCGCTCTCGGGCGGCGGCACGCAGCGCACCGGCGAGCGCACCAAGAAGCGCGTCTTGAACGGCATGCTGTCCATCCTGATCGATCCCGCCCGGCTCGGCACCGGGGATTTCTTCGGCAGCGAGGCGGCGGCGTTCATCGAGTGGGTCAAGCAATCTCCGCCCGCCCCCGGCTTCGACAAGGTGCGCATCGCGGGCGACCCCGAGCGCGAAACGCGCATGAAGCGCGCCCGCGACGGCATCGAGGTCGACGCGACCACATGGAGGGACATTCTGGCCGCCGGCGAGAAGGTCGGCTTGGCGGCCGAGCAGACCGAGCGCGCTGCGCGCGGCTAGCCCTGCGCGAGATCGGTCGCGCGCTCGAGCAGGGCCTTGTCGCCGCGCAGCTTGAACTTCGCCACGCGATGGGTGGCCGTCTGCGGCAACGAGTCGACGAACGCGACGTAGCGCGGCACCTTGATCGGCGCCAGGCGCCGGGCGCACCAGTCCGCGATCTCCCGCGCGCCCAGCTCGGCGCCGGGCTTGCGCACCACCGCCAGCAGGATCTCGTCTTCGCCCAGCTCGGAGGGCACGGGAATCGCGGCGCACTGCACCACCGCCGGGTGGTCTGCCGCCGCGCGGTCGATCTCCGCGCCGGAAATGTTCTCGCCGCGCCGGCGGATGATGTCCTTCTTGCGCGCGACGAAGTAGTAGTAGCCGTCCGCATCGCGGCGCACCAGGTCTCCAGTGGCGAACCAGCCGTCGTGCATCGCGGCGGCGGTTTGCTCGGGATCCTTGTAGTAGCCCTGCATCAGGATCGGCGTGCGCACCCACAGCTCGCCTTCCGCCCCGTCTGGCAGGTCGCGGCCCTCGTCGTCCATCACGCGCAACTCGGCGAACTTCACTTTCGGGTCCGGATGCGTGGCCGCCTTGCCCATGCTGAGCGGGCGCTTCTCGCCGTCGTAGGGGTTGTTGCACGCGCCGGGGATCTCGGTCATGCCGTAGCCCTCGATCAGCATCGGCACGCCGAACTCCTCGCGAAAGATGCGCTCCAGATCCGGGGTGATCGGCGCGCCGTACACGACGCGCAGCCGGTGCTCCGGGTCGAACTCGCTGCGCGGCCGGCGCGCCAGGATGTTGCCCACCGCGGCGATGATGTTGACCTGGGTCGCGCCGCTTTCGGCCGCGGTGACCCAGAACTGCGAGGCCGAGAACTTCGGCACCAGCGCCACGCTCGCTCCGGCGGCGAAGGTGCCGGCGATGGTGTAGAACAGCGCGTTGATGTGGAACATCGGCAGGACGCACATCAGGCGGTCTTCGGGCTGCAGCCACATGCGCGCGACGAAGCCTTCGCCCGCCATGATGAAGCTGCGCTGGCTATGCATCACGCCCTTGGGAAAGCCGGTCGTGCCCGAGGTGTAGAGCATGAGGCAGGTCGCCTCGGGCGCCGGTTCGGGCGGCAGCGCGCACAGCGGGGTCGCTTCGATGAGCTCGTCCAGGCGCGGCACGCCCTCGCATTTGCCTTCGAGCATGAAGAACCAGGCCGGCTGCGCGAGGTGCTCGACGGCCGCGCGTGCGGTCTCGAGCGACGCCGGCACTGCCGCCACCGCGCTTACGCCCGCGTGCTGCAGGATGTAACCGGCTTCCTGCGGACCGAACTCAGGATTGACGGGCACCAGGATCGCGCCTAGGCGCGCAAGCGCAAACAGCAACACCACGTATTCGGCGCTGTTGGTCGCCATGGCGCCGACACGGTCGCCTGCGCCGATCCCCCGCGCTGCGAGCGCGCAGGCCGCCGCGTGCACGCGGCGGGCG
>JBAUTD010000404.1:0-2821 GCA_049582045.1 Burkholderiales bacterium | reverse complement strand
AGCGCCGCGTCCACCGCCTCGCCCAGGCGCCGCACCCCTTCCGCGTACACCGCGACCAGCAGATCCTCCTTGGAGTCGAAATGGCAGTACAGGGAGCCCGGCAACATGCCGACCGAACCGGCGATGTCGCGCATCGACGTGGCGTGGAACCCCTTGTCGCGCAGCAGACCCGCCGCCCGGTCGAGGATGCGCGGCAGACGGCTGTCTGCGCGCGGCTGTCTGCGCGGCTGCCTTGCCGTGGCGCTCACCGCGCGACCTTCACCGGCATCGCCTTCATGCCGCGGAACACCATCGAGTCGATCCATTCGAGCCGCCCGGGCGCGAGCTCGATCTTGCGCCAGCGCGCGAGCACCGCAGGCAGGCTCAGCTGCCCTTCGAGCCGGGCGAGCGGAAAGCCGAGGCAGATATGGGCCCCGAAGCCGAAGGTCAGGTGCGGTACGCCGTCGCGCCGCAGCGCAAGACGGTGCGGGTCGGGGTAGGCCCGGGGGTCGCGGTTGGCGGCATTGAGCATGATGAACACGCGCTCGCCCGGGCGCAGGGTCTTGCCGTAAAGCTCGTGCTCGCGACTCACGATGCGGACTTGGGCGCCGCTCGGCCCGTCGTAGCGCAGCAGCTCCTCTACCGCCGCCGGCGCGAGGCCTGCGTCGGCGCGCAGCGCGCGCATTTCGCCCGGGAAGCGGATCAGCGACAGCAGTCCGTTGGCGATGTGGTTGGTCGTCGTCTCGTGCCCGGCGAACAGCAGCAGGATGCAGGTTGCGACCAGCTCGTCCTCCGTCAGGCGGTCGCCCTCGTCCTCGAGGTGCACCAGCTGAGTAAGCAGATCGTCGCGCGCCTCGGCGCGACGGGAAGCGATCAGGCCGCGGAAGAAGGCAGCCATTTCCTTGGTCGCGCTCTCGGCCACGTCGTACTTCTCGGGCTGGCCGCGGGAGCTGCCGATGAACAGCGCCATGTCGTCAGACATGCGCCTGACGCGCGCCAGATCCGAGCGTGGAACGCCAAGCATGTCCATGATCACAAGGGCGGGCAGCGGGCCGGCAAAGGCGCGGATGAAGTCGAACTCCTCGCGCTCGCCGATCTCGTCCAGCAGCCATCCGCAGAGCGCGCCGATCCGCTCGCGCATGGCGTGCATCGAGCGCACGTTGAACACCTTGCTGGTGAGTCGGCGCAGGCGCGTGTGCTCGGGCGGATCGCGAAACACCATCCACAGCGACAGGTAGCGGATGATGTCGCCGATGCGACCCGCCTCGGCACCGGGCAGCGAGGCAAAGAACGGCCGCAGGCGATCGGAGGAAATCTCGCGGTCGAGGCAGACACGTTTCACGTCGTCGTAGCGCGTCAGCACCCAGGCCTTCATGCGCGGGTTCCAGTGCGCCGGATCTTCGTCCTGCAAACGCGCGTAAAGCGGGAACGGGTTCGCTAGGAAGTCCGGGGCGTCGGGGCGGTAGTCGATGCTCATGGCGTAAACAAGACAAACGGGCGTTTGCTTTTAGCGCGACTCGCCGGCGCGGTCAATCGGAAGGAATCTGTAAGTGTGCACTCACACAAATATTGCGGCGGGCATAGCGAGGTCCGGGAAGTCATTGTTGCCTTACATCAAATCCATTTGCTGCTTTGCACAAGACCCTTGACTTCTAAAGATATCGGCCTAAAATTCGAATTGTTGCAGCGCACCAAACCAGCCGATACGGGCCAGATTGCTCTTAGAGTTTCAAACACACAGGAGTCCCAAATGTACGTCACCCCGGAACAGATCCAAGCGGCCAACAAGGCCAACGTCGAAGCGGTTCTCTCCCTGGCAGCCACTCAGTTCGCAGCCTTCGAGAAATTCGCCAACCTGAACGCCAACGCAGTCAAGACGGCGTTCGAAGACACGCTGTCGAACACCCGCGCGCTGCTCAGCGCGAAGGACGTGCAGGAGTTCGTCAACCTGCAAAGCAGCCTCGCCCAGCCGTCGATCGAGAAAGCAATCGCCTACTCGAAGAGCGCATACGAAGTCGCGACCGAAACCAATGCCGAAATGTCGAAGATGGCGGAAAAGCGCATCGCGGAGTGGAACGAGAACTTCGTCTCGATGCTCGACAAGGCAACCAAGAACGCCCCCGCCGGATCCGACGTCGCAGTCGCCGCGGTCAAGTCGATGCTCGCGGCCGCGAATTCGGCCTACGACAACTTCAACAAAGTCGCCAAGCAGGCGACCGAGATCGCGGAAGCGAACGTGAATGCCGCGACCGAGACCGTCAAAGGGATGGCCAAGGCAAAAAAGGCCGCCTAAGCCCGGCCAAACGCCGGCAGACGAAAAAGCCCCGCTGATTGCGGGGCTTTTTTTACGCCTCGCGAAACGGAAAGCCCGAGTCGCGAACACCGCTGCGCAGGCGCTCGATCGCCTGCGCCACCTGCGCCGGATCGCCGCGCACGCCGAGCTCGACGTGACGCCTGCTGCCGTCATCGCCCATCGACGGCAGGCTGAACACCTTGATCCCGGGGTATCCCGCCCCGACCGCGTCCATCACCGGTATCAGCTGGCTCTCGCCCGCCTCGTAGACGATGATCGACGCTTCGGCCCAGCGGTCCCGGTCCGCGAGATGTCGGTAACGGTTGTCCAGCACCCACTCGATCATCGGCCACGCCATTTGCGGAAAGCCGGGCACGAAATGATGCTCGTGCAGGGAGAAACCCGGCACCCGGTTCACCGGATTGGGAATGATCTGCGCGCCGAGCGGGAACTCCACCATCCGCAGCCGCTGCGGCGTGAGCTCGGCGCCGAACCGGGCTTGCAGCTCGCGCTCGCCCTCCGGGTGCACCGTGAGCGGCAGCCCGAGCG
>JBAUTD010000403.1:0-19881 GCA_049582045.1 Burkholderiales bacterium | reverse complement strand
GGTCTAGCCCGAGGGGGCAGGCACGTCAGGCCGCCGCGCGCCCGCGCGGCTCCCCCAGCGCGCGCTTCAGGTAGCCTCCGGTATAGCTTTTCTTGTTGGCGGCGACCTGTTCCGGCGTGCCCTCGGCCACGACCCGTCCGCCGCCATCGCCCCCTTCCGGGCCGAGATCGACGATCCAGTCCGCGGTCTTGATCACGTCCAGGTTGTGCTCGATCACGACCACGGTATTTCCGGCGTCGCGCAGCCGGTGCAGCACGCCGAGCAGCAGCCGGACGTCGTGAAAATGCAGTCCGGTGGTCGGCTCGTCGAGGATGTAGAGCGTGCGCCCGGTATCGCGCTTGGACAGCTCGAGCGAGAGCTTGACGCGCTGCGCTTCGCCGCCCGAGAGCGTGGTCGCGGACTGGCCCAGGCGCACGTAGCCCAGACCGACGTCGAGCAGGGTGTGGAGCTTCTTCGCGATCGCGGGGACCGCGGAGAAGAATTCCGCCGCCTCGGTGACCGTCATCTGGAGCACGTCGTGGATATTCCTGCCGCGGTAGCGAATCTCGAGCGTCTCGCGGTTGTAACGCTGGCCGTGGCAGACGTCGCAAGGCACGTAGACGTCGGGCAGGAAGTGCATCTCGACCTTGATCAGGCCGTCTCCCTGGCAGGCTTCGCAGCGCCCGCCCTTGACGTTGAATGAGAAGCGCCCGGGGCCGTAGCCGCGCGCGCGCGCCTCGGGAACGCCGCAGAACAAGTCGCGGATCGGCGTGAACAGTCCCGTGTAGGTTGCGGGGTTGGAGCGGGGTGTCCGCCCGATGGGGCTCTGGTCGACGTTGATCACTTTGTCGAGCTGCTCGATTCCCGCGATCGATTCGTAAGGCGCCGGCTCCAGCGCGCTGCCGTACAGCTGGCGCGCGACCGCGGCGTACACGGTGTCGTTGATCAGGGTCGACTTGCCCGAGCCCGACACCCCGGTCACGCATACGAGCAGCCCGAGCGGCAGGTCGAAATCCAGGTTCTTCAGGTTGTTGCCGCGCGCGCCGCGAATCGTAAGCCGCTTGCGTCCGGCGCGGCTGCGGCGCCGCGGCACTTCGATCTTCAGCTCGCCGGAGAGATACCTGCCGGTGAGCGAGTCGGCCTCGGCGATGACCGCGGCAGGCGTGCCTTGGGCGACAACCAGCCCACCGGCCTCGCCTGCGCCGGGGCCCATGTCGATCACGTGATCGGCGGCGAGGATGGCCTCTTCGTCGTGCTCGACGACGATGACCGAGTTGCCGAGGTCACGCAGGCGCTTGAGCGTATCGATCAGGCGCGCATTGTCGCGCTGGTGCAGGCCGATCGAAGGCTCGTCGAGCACGTACATCACTCCGGTCAGGCCGGAACCGATCTGGCTCGCGAGCCGGATGCGCTGCGCTTCCCCGCCGGAAAGCGTTTCAGCCGAGCGATCGAGCGACAGGTAATCCAGCCCTACGTTCACCAGAAACTCGAGCCGGTCGGCGATCTCGCGCACGATGCGCTCGGCGACCTGGGCTCGGGTGCCGTCGAGCTGGAGGGTGCGAAAGAGTTCCAACGTCTGGCGCATCGGGACGTGCGAGATTTCGTAAATCGACTTGCCGTCGAGCAGGACGTGGCGCGCCTCGCGCCGCAGGCGCGCGCCGCCGCAATCGGGGCAGGCCTTGTGATTGATGTACTTGGCGAGTTCCTCGCGCACCACCATCGAGTCGGTCTCGCGGTAGCGGCGCTGCAGATTGGGCACGATGCCCTCGAAAGGGTGCTCCTTGACCGCGCTGCGGCCGCGCTCTGCAGGATAAGTAAAGGCGATCCTGTCCTTGCCCGACCCGTACAGGATCAGCTGCTGCACGCTTTCGTCGAGCGCTTCCCACGGCTGCTCGACGTCGAAGGCGTAGTGCTTGGCCAGCGACTGCAGCATCGAGTAGTAGAAATGGTTGCGCCGGTCCCAGCCGCGGATCGCGCCGCTCGCCAGGCTGAGATTCGGGTGCGCCACCAGGCGCTTTGGATCGAAGAACTCCACTGTCCCCAGCCCGTCGCAGGTCGGACAGGCGCCCATCGGATTGTTGAACGAAAACAGACGCGGCTCGAGCTCGGGCAGCGCATAACCGCATATCGGGCAGGCGAACTTGGAGGAGAACAGGTGCTCCTTGCCGCTGTCGGATTCAACCGCGACCGCGCGCCCGGCGGCGTGGCGCAGCGCAGTCTCGAATGACTCCGCCAGACGCTGCTTCACCTCGGTCCTGACCTTCAGGCGATCGACGACCACCTCGACGGTGTGCTTGACGTTCTTCGCCAGCCGCGGCGCGACGTCGAGGTCGAAAACCTTGCCGTCGACGCGCACGCGGGTGAAGCCCTGGGCGCGCAATTCGTCGAACAGGTCGACCTGCTCGCCCTTGCGCCCGGCGACCACCGGCGCGAGCACCATGAGCTTGGTGTCCTCGGGCAGCGCGAGGACATGGTCCACCATCTGCGCCACCGACTGTGCCTCGAGCGGCAGGCCGTGGTCCGGGCAATACGGCGTGCCGACGCGGGCGAACAGCAGGCGCAAGTAGTCGTGGATCTCGGTTACCGTGCCTACGGTCGAGCGTGGATTGTGGCTGGCGGCTTTCTGTTCGATCGCGATCGCGGGCGAGAGGCCTTCGATCAGGTCCACGTCAGGCTTTTCCATCAGCTGCAGGAACTGGCGCGCGTAGGCCGAAAGCGACTCGACGTAGCGGCGCTGGCCTTCTGCGTACAGCGTATCGAAGGCGAGCGAGCTCTTGCCCGAGCCCGAGAGCCCCGTGATCACGACCAGCTTGTTGCGCGGAAGCTCCAGGCTCAGATTTTTGAGATTGTGCGTGCGCGCACCGCGTATGCGAATCGTCTGCATGAGGCGCCGCCGTGGCGGCCGGGGAAACTAAACCTGCTACTATAACGAGTTCCCGGCAAGTCGTTCCACTCCTTCGTTGTTCCTCTTCTTTCTGGACACTCAGTTCACGCCATGGCTTCCGAGCGAATGAGCCCACAAGAGCGTCGCGCCGGCGCTTCTCTCGCTTCGCTGTTCGGCCTGAGAATGCTCGGGCTGTTCCTGATCCTGCCGCTGCTTGCGGTAGACGCGCACAAGCTCGCAGGCGGCGACAACATGACCCTGGTCGGGCTCGCGCTCGGCGCCTACGGCCTGACGCAGGCATTCCTGCAGATTCCGTTCGGCATGGCTTCCGATCGCTGGGGGCGAAAGCCGGTGATTCTGGTCGGCCTGCTGCTTTTCGCCGCGGGGAGTTTCCTCGCGGGATCGGCCCAGAGCATTTATGTGGTCATCGCCGGCCGCGCGATCCAGGGCGCGGGGGCGGTCTCATCGGTGGTCGTCGCGCTGACCGCGGACCTCACGAGCGAACGTCATCGCACCAAGGCGATGGCGATGATCGGCAGCACGATCGGCTTCGCGTTCGCGCTGTCGTTGATCGTCGCCCCGGTGCTGTATCGCTGGATCGGCTTGAGCGGAGTGTTCTACGTCACGGGGCTGATGTCGTTCGTCGCGATCTGGCTGCTATTTGCCGTGGTACCGAACGCGACGCAGGCGGGTCACGCCGAGCAGCCGGCGCGCACGCGCGATCTGCCTGCCCTGCTCGCGCAGCCCGAGCTGATGCGGCTCAACATCGGGATCTTCGTGCTGCACGTGTCCCAGATGGCGATGTTCGTGGTCGTGCCGCCGATGCTGGTGGAGGCGGGACTTGCGCTACCCTCGCACTGGAAGTTCTACCTGCCCGTGGTACTGGTGTCGTTCGTGCTGATGGTGCCGGCGGTGTTCTACGCCGACCGGCGCAACCATCACAAGCCGGTCCTGCTCGGGACCGTGCTGCTGCTCGCTGCGGTCGAAGTGGGGCTGGCGGCGGCGCCCGACCGGATCGTGCCCCTGGCCGGCCTGATGCTTGCTTTCTTCGTCGCTTTCAACGTGCTCGAGGCCCTTCTGCCGTCGCTGGTGTCGCGCATCGCGCCAGCGCACGCGCGCGGCACCGCAATCGCGGTTTACAACACGACCCAGACCCTGGGATTGTTCGCAGGCGGCATGATCGGCGGCTGGCTGGCCAAGAACCACGGGCCGCAGGCCGTGTTCAGTACCTGTGCCGGGCTGGCGGCGTTATGGTTGCTGGCGGCGGCCGGAATGCGGCCGCTGGCGCCGAAACGTGTCAACGGACTGGCCGAGTCCGACGTTTCCCGCTCACGGGGAGCTTGAGCCCGCAAAGGGCGCTCGTCGAAGGACAACTCGCGAAAGGGGGAGGTTTATATGGCTTCAGTGAACAAGGTGATTCTGGTGGGCAACCTGGGACGTGATCCGGAGACGCGTTACATGCCGGACGGTGCGGCGCTCACCAACGTGTCGATCGCCACGTCCTACCAGTGGACCGACAAGGCGAGCGGCGAGAAAAAGGAAGAGACCGAGTGGCATCGGGTGGTCTTCCGCGCCCGGCTGGCGGAGATCGCCGGCGAATACCTCAAGAAGGGATCCCAGGTCTATGTCGAGGGACGCTTGCGTACGCGCAAGTGGCAGGACAAGGAGGGGCAAGACAGGTACACGACCGAGGTCGTCGCCGACACGATGAAGATGCTCGGGTCCCGCAGCGGGGCGGGCGAACCGCGCAGTGAGGCGCCGCGCGATGCGGCGGCCGGGCCCGTGGCGGCCGAACCCAAGGCGCCAGCCAAGAAGCCGGCGGGCAAGTTCGACGACATGGAGGACGATATCCCGTTCTGACCTATAATGCGCCCCCGTTCGCAGTTGAAATCAATACGTTAGGGGCATCGCGATGCCGATCTATGAATACCGTTGCAGCGAGTGCGGCTTCCAGAGCGAGTATCTGCAGAAAGTTTCCGAGCCGCCATTGAGCGTCTGCCCGTCGTGCGGCAAGGCAACGTTCCAGAAGCTGCTCAGCGCCGCCGGCTTCCAGCTCAAGGGCAGCGGATGGTACGCGACGGACTTCCGCAACAGCGGCAGCAAGGCCGCCAAGCCGGGCGATTCGAAGCCCGGTGCCGCGGCCGAAACGAAGTCCGAGGCCAAGCCCGAGACGAAGCCCGAGACGAAGCCGGATTCGAAGCCGAAGGCCAAGTCCGACGCGCCTTCCTCCGGCGGGGGCGCCGGCTCGGCCTGAACGATATAATCGCCAGCTTTCACTCAACGCGGCGCGCGCGCCGCGCCGGCCCCCGGCTCGGCCGGCCCTTCCGACCTTGAAAAAGTACCTGCTCACCGGTGTTCTGATCTGGATCCCGCTGGTCATCACGATCTGGGTGTTGAAGCTCGTGGTCGACACCATGGACCAGAGCATGCTGCTGCTGCCGGAGCATTGGCGAACCGAGTACTGGCTCGGGGTCCACGTTCCGGGGCAGGGCGTGGTGTTGACCATCGTGATCGTGTTCGTCACCGGGGTGCTGGCGGCTAACTTCATCGGCGAGCGCCTGGTGCGGATCTGGGACGAGTTGCTGCACCGCATCCCCTTCGTGTCGTCGATCTACTCGAGCGTCAAGCAGGTCTCGGACACGCTTTTTTCTTCCTCGGGCCAGGCGTTCCGCAAGGCGCTGCTGGTGCAATGGCCGCGCGAAGGCACGTGGACGATTGCGTTCCAGACCGGCGTTCCCGGCGGCGACGTGGTCAATCACCTGAAGGGCGACTTCGTCAGCGTGTACGTTCCCACGACCCCCAACCCCACCGGCGGCTACTTCGTCATGTTGCCGCGGGCCGACGTGATAGAGCTCGACATGAGCGTCGACGACGCGCTGAAGTACATCATCTCCATGGGAGTCGTGTCGCCCGTCGGCAGACCGGATAAGCGCGCCGCGCACGGTGGAATTTCGTAACAGGATCTGGCACATGCGAACGCACTACTGCGGCGATTTGTCCGCCGCCTCCGTTGGTCAGAGCGTGACGCTGTGCGGGTGGGCGCATCGCAGGCGCGACCACGGCGGAGTCATCTTCATCGATCTGCGCGACCGCGAGGGCCTTGCGCAGGTGGTGTTCGACCCGGACCGCCCGGAAGCCTTCGCTACCGCCGACCGCTCGCGCAGCGAGTACGTGCTCAGGGTCACCGGCACCGTGCGCCGCCGTCCCGAGGGCACGGTCAATCCCAACCTGCGCTCGGGGGAGATCGAGGTGCTGGCCCACGAGGTGGAAGTGCTCAACCCCTCCGCCCCGCCGCCGTTCCAACTCGACGACGACACTCTGTCCGAGACAACGCGACTGACTCACCGCGTGCTCGATCTGCGGCGCGAGCCGATGCAGCGCAACCTGCGGCTGCGCTATCGCGTCGCCATGGCGGTGCGCCGCTATCTCGATGCTCAGGGCTTCATCGACATCGAGACGCCGATGCTCACGCGCTCGACTCCGGAAGGCGCGCGCGATTACCTGGTCCCTTCGCGCGTGCACCCGGGCGAGTTCTTCGCCTTGCCGCAGTCGCCGCAGCTGTTCAAGCAGCTGCTGATGGTCGCGGGGTTCGACCGCTACTATCAGATCGTCAAGTGCTTTCGCGACGAGGACCTGCGGGCCGACCGCCAGCCCGAGTTCACCCAGATCGACATCGAGGCCTCGTTCGTCGAGGAGGCCGACATTCAGGTCATCAACGAGGCGATGATCCGGTCCGTGTTCAAGGAAGTGCTCGGCGTCGAGCTTGAAGATCCGTTTCCGCGCATGACCTACGCGGAAGCAATGTCGCGCTTCGGCTCGGACAAGCCCGATCTGCGCGTCGCGCTCGAGCTCACCGAGCTCACCGATCTGATGAAAACGGTAGAGTTCAAGGTGTTCCGAGGCGCCGCGGACATGGCCGGCGGGCGGGTCGCGGCGCTGCGCGTGCCGAAAGCCGACCTGACGCGCAAGGAGATCGACGACTACACCGCGTTCGTCGCCATCTACGGCGCCAAGGGGCTGGCGTACATCCGCGTCAACGACCGCGCGAAGCTGCCCGACGGACTGCAGTCTCCGATCGTGAAGTTCCTCCCCGCCGACGTGCTGGCCAAGATCCTCGAGCGCACCGGCGCCCAGGACGGCGACCTGCTCTTTTTCGGCGCGGATAAAGCGAAAATCGTGAACGACGCGCTTGGCGCGCTGAGGGTCAAGCTCGGTCACGACAAAGGATACGCCGTACAGGGCTGGCGGCCGCTGTGGGTGGTGGACTTCCCGATGTTCGAGTGGGACGACGAAGCCAAGCGCTGGGCGGCGATGCACCACCCCTTCACCTCGCCCAAGGACGGGCACGAGGATCTGCTCGCGAGCGAGCCCGGCAAGGCCTTGTCCAAGGGTTACGACATGGTCCTGAACGGCTCGGAGATCGGCGGCGGGTCGATTCGGATTCACCGCGCCGAAGTCCAGTCAAAGGTTTTCCGCGCGCTCGGCATCTCGGAGGCCGAGGCAGAGCTCAAGTTCGGTTTTCTGCTCGAGAACCTGCAATACGGCGCGCCGCCGCATGGCGGAATCGCCTTCGGCCTGGACCGCATCGTCGCCATGATGACGGGCGCCGAGTCGATACGCGACGTGATCGCGTTCCCAAAGACGCAGCGCGCTCAGTGCCTGCTGACTCACGCCCCGAGCCCGGTGGACGAAAAGCAGCTGCGCGAGCTGGGGCTGCGCCTGCGAGACAAGCCCAAGCCGTGATTCGCCTGCTCGCGGCGATCGTCGCGCTCGTCGTCGCCACGAATGCCGCGGGGTTTACGCCGCCGGACGAGATCCGCATCGATCGGCTGCCGCCCGAGGCGATCCGCACGATCAGGCTGATCGAGCGCGGCGGACCGTTCCCCTTCGCCAGGGACGGCAGCGTATTCGCCAATCGCGAGCGACGCCTGCCGCCGCGACACCGCGGCTATTACCGGGAATATACGGTCGCGCCGGTCGGCGCGCGTGAACGCGGCGCGCGACGCATCGTCGCCGGCCGCGACGGAGAGCTCTACTACAGCCGCGACCACTACCGCAGCTTTCAGCGCGTAAGGGAATGAGCGTGAGCAAGCTGCTTGCCAGATTGCGCGACGCCAGTCGCTCGGGGGTTTACCGGGTCGCGCAAGCCGACGAGATCCTCGACGCGGCGCGGGGCGGCGAGCTCGATCTCGCGCGAATCGATCTTGCCGGCGCTTCGGACAAGGAGCAGTTGCTCGCGCAGATTG
Source organism: Burkholderiales bacterium (assembly GCA_049582045.1). GTDB lineage: Bacteria > Pseudomonadota > Gammaproteobacteria > Burkholderiales > SG8-39 > DAHVFK01. The sequence continues at coordinate 11,772 of JBAUTD010000403.1, read as the reverse complement.
CGTCCGCGCTCGCGTTTCCTGGCTGGTTCGGTCGCAACTGGGACGCGCTCGAGGACTGCCTTGGCGATCTCGCCTGGCGCGCGGGCGAAGGGCACGTCCTGATCATCGAGGGATTCGAGCACCTGCGCGCGCGCCGGCCGGACGAATTCGGGGTGCTGCTCGACATTCTTGCGTCGAGCGCGCAGTACTGGCACGAGCGCGGCCGGCCGTTCATCGTTGCGTTCATCGACCGCGCTGGCGATCTCGCCTTGCCGGACCTGTTCCGGGCGAGGCGCTCATGAGCCTCAAGATCCCGGTTTCGGTGCTGGTCGTGATCCACACACCGGCGCTCGACGTGCTGCTGCTCGAGCGCGCTTTCAGGCCCGGATACTGGCAGTCGGTCACGGGTTCGGTCGAGCGGATCGACGAGCCGCTGGAGCACACCGCGGTGCGCGAGGTGCGCGAGGAAACCGGCATTGCGGCGCGGCCGTCGGATCTGCTGCGCTGGAACGTGATCAACACGTTTCGGATCTGGGGAGAGTGGACCCATCGCTTTGTCCCCGGGACCACCCACAACACCGAGCATGTGTTCAGTCTCCAGGTCGCGGGGCGAGTGCCCGTGGCGCTCGCAGCCGACGAGCATCTTGCATATGTCTGGCTTCCCTGGCGCGAGGCCGCGCAAAAGTGCTTTTCGTGGTCCAACCGCGAGGCGATCGAGATGCTTCCGGCGCGCCTTGGGATCGCATTGGCGTAGAATTCCGCCCTTATGTCAGAGAACAAAGAGGCCGCGTCGGAGTCGGCGCCGCCTCCGGTGGAGTTGGCGGCACCCTGGCAGCCAGATCCCGAAGACGACGAATCGGCCGAAGGTCGCGGCGCTAAGCAGGGGTTGCGCCGACCGCACCGCCTTCACCATCTGCTCTCGCCGCGCCGCTGGCTGCAGCGCCTGGTGTTCTGGGGCGGCGCGATCGCGGTGGCGGGAATCGCGATGCTGTTTGCGAAAGCCGCGGAGTACGCCAACGACTTGCTGCACGTCGGCATTGCCTGGTCGCCGTACCTCCCGCTGGTGCTTACGCCGCTCGGAATCGCCCTCGTAGTCGCGGTAACGCGCCACTTTCCGGGTAGCGAGGGTTCCGGAATTCCGCAGACCATCGCGTCACTTTCGATCGCCAGCCACGCCGAGCGCGGCCGGCTACTGGGGTTGCGCACGGTCGTTGGCAAAATGTTTCTCACATTGATCGGCCTTGCTTCGGGCGCGGCGGTCGGACGCGAGGGCCCGACGGTGCAGATCGGCGCAGCGATCATGCACTCGATGGGCAAGCTGATTCGCTTTTCACGCCACGACATGGAAAAGGGGCTTATTCTCGCGGGCGGCGCGGCGGGTGTAGCTGCGGCATTCAACACGCCGCTCGCCGGCATCGTCTTCGCGATCGAGGAAATGAGCCGCTCGTTCGAGGAGCGCACCAGCGGCACGATCATTACCGCGGTGATCGTTGCGGGCGCCGTGACGCTGGCGTTTATGGGCGACTACACCTATTTCGGACATACGTCGGCTTCGTTCGGATTCGGCGAGGGCTGGATCGCGGTCGGCGTATGTGGTGTCGCTGGCGGACTTGCCGGAGGAATCTTCAGCCAGCTGCTGGTGCTGTCCTCGCGAGGCCTGCCGGGACGGCTCGGCGCCTTCGCTCGCGAGCGCCCGGTTGCATTCGGTGCGGCCTGCGGGTTGCTGCTCGCCGTAATAGGTCTCGCGTCGGGTGGCACGACCTACGGCACCGGCTACCATGAGGCGCGCAAGATCGTCGAGAGCACCGAGGCGCTGCCGGCGACCTACGGCATGTTCAAGTGGCTCGCATCGCTGGTGTCCTATATAAGCGGAATTCCCGGCGGTCTGTTTTCGCCCTCGCTCGCGGTGGGCGCCGGCCTGGGCGCCAACCTCGCGCTGGTGGTGCCTTACGCGCCGGCGGCAGCGGTCGCCCTGCTCGGAATGGTGGCGTACTTCGCGGGCGTGGTTCAGGCTCCGATCACGGCGTTCGTCATCGTCATGGAGATGACCGACAACCACGACATGTTGCTGCCGCTGATGGCCACCGCGCTGATCGCAACCGGAATCTCGCGCCTGGTCTGCAATGAGCCTCTGTACCGTGCGCTTGCCACGCCGTTTCTCAAGCGTGCCGATGCGGCGGTAAGGGGTGACACACGGCACTGAGGGCGACCGCGACACGAACTGTCCAGAGGCCGACGCCATGATCGGGCAGCTGCGCATCATCACGCTGAACGTCCACAAGGGGCTGTCGCAGTTCAACCGGCGGATGGTGATTCACGAGCTGCGCGAGGGGTTGCGCTCGCTCTCGCCGGACCTGGTCTTTCTGCAAGAAGTATTGGGCATGAACGAGCGCCATGCGCTGCGCTTCGCGGCCTGGCCGCGTGCGCCGCAGTACGAATTTCTCGCCGACGAGGGCTGGCAGCATGCCTACGGGAGAAACGCGGTTTACGATCACGGACATCACGGCAATGCGGTCCTGTCCCGCTTTCCCATCCTGTCGGTGTCGAACGAGGATGTGTCCAACCATCGTTTCGAAAAGCGCGGCCTGCTGCATTGCGAAGTGGCGGTCCCGGGCTGGCCGCATCCGCTGCACTGTCTGTGCGTGCATCTTTCGCTGCACGAGCGGGGACGTCGCAAGCAGCTGGATGCGATTGCCGGTCGCCTTGAGGAGATCGTGGCGCGCGGCATGCCGGTTATCGTCGCGGGAGATTTCAACGACTGGCGCCACCGTGCGAGCTCGATCCTCGAGCGCGGGCTAGGCATGCGCGAGGTTTCGATCGCGCGGGCCGGACGCGCGGCGCGCACGTTTCCCAGCGTTCTACCGCTGCTGCGCCTGGACAGGATCTACGTCCGCGGCTTCGACGTGCTCACCGCGCACGTGCACCGAGGCGCTCCCTGGTCATTGCTTTCCGACCATCTCGCGCTAAGCGCGGACCTCAAGCGGGCTTAGCGCGTGCGGTTCGTTCCGGGCAACCGCCTGCAGTTGCTGCGAAACGGCGAGGAGTATTTCCCGGCGCTGGTCGCCGCCATTGACGCCGCCATCAGCGAAGTGTTCCTCGAAACCTATATCTTCGCGGACGACGAAACCGGCAGCCTGGTAACGGACGCGCTCGCGCGCGCGGCCGCCCGCGGCGCGGCGGTACACCTTCTGCTAGACGGCTTCGGCGCGCGCGAGTTCGCGCCGCGCTTTCGCACCGTGCTGCGGCAATCCGGCGCCGAAGTGCTCGTATTCCGGCCGCAGATCAGCCCCTGGACGCTGCGCCGCGGTCGCTTGCGGCGGATGCACCGCAAGCTGGCGTGTATCGACGGCCGCGTGGCGTTCGTGGGCGGCATCAACGTCATCGACGACTACGATACGCTGGCCCGGATGCCGCCCCGCTTCGACTACGCGGTGCGGATCGAAGGACCGCTTACAGAGGAAGTGCGCGCGGCGTCGGCGCGCCTCTGGTCGCTCGTGTCCTGGGCGACGTTCCGGCGGGGCAGGCAGGGTTTCGCCGCGCTGACGAACAAAGCCAGGCCCGAAGCGCCCGATCGGCCGCACGCGATGCCCGGAGGGCAGCGGGCGGCGCTCGTGATGCGTGACAGCGTGCGACACCGAAGAGACATCGAGGATGGATACCTCCAGTTCATTGGCGAGGCGCGCGAGGCAATCGTGCTGGCGAACGCGTACTTCTTCCCCGGGCGGCGCTTTCGGCGCGCGTTGGCAGATGCCGCCGCGCGCGGCGTGCGCGTCGTGCTGCTGCTGCAAGGAAAGGTCGAGTACCCGCTACTGCACTACGCTTCCCGTGCGCTTTACGGGGCGCTGCTCGATTCCGGCATCGAGATTCGCGAGTACACGCGCAGCTTCCTGCACGCCAAGGTGGCCGTGTTCGACCGCCGCATCGCGAGCGTCGGGTCCTCGAACATCGATCCGTTCAGCCTGCTGCTGGCACGCGAGGCGAACGTGTTCGTAGACGACCCCGACTTCGCCGCGCAGTTGCGCTCCAGTCTGGACGAGGCGATGCGCGCGGATTCCCATGAGGTGCCGCCTCAGCTTTGGAAACATAAGTCTGTGTTGCTGCGCGTGCGTATCTGGGTTGCGTACGGGATTACCAGGCTGCTGATCAGCTTTGCGGGCCTGGAGCGCCACCACTAGACGCTGCGCCGTGCGCCCGATCCTTCAGCCTGGACGTCGGCCGAACATGCCCCAGCCCTCGAAAGTCATGACCATCTCTCCCTTCTGGTTCAGCGCCTCGGTGCGCGACTTGACCAGTCCCATGTCGGGCCGGCTGTTCGACGGGCGCGCTTCGAGCACCACGCGCCGGTAGGAGATCGTGTCGCCCGCGTGCACTGGCTTGAGCCAGCGCACGTTTTCGATCCCGGGAGAGCCCAGGCTGGCGCTGCGATTGATGTAGTTGTCGCAAAGCAGACGCATTGCGATCGCACACGTGTGCCAGCCGCTGGCAATCAGGCCGCCGAAGTACGAGTTCCTGGCGGCAACCGGGTCGATGTGGAACGGCTGCGGATCGAACTTGCGCGCGAACTCGATCATTTCTTCCGCGGCGAATGTGTGGCTTCCCATGGCCACGGTCTCGCCGACCCTGAAGTCCTCCCAATAGAGGGTCTTGCCGGCGCTCATGTCTGCGGCGTGACGCGTTCGTAGCGGGCGATGCGCTCGCGCAGTTCCTGCGGCAGCGGCGCGGGCGTCATGCTCGACGGGTCGGCGTTGACGTAGACGAGCTCAGCGGTGACGAGCGGCGCCGGCGCCGGATCCGGATCGTCGCGAAAGATCTCGAATTTGAAAGTCATGCTGCTGCGGCCGAGGCTACCCACCCGGCAGCACACCTCAAGCAGGTCGTCGTAGCGCGCGGAGCCGAGGTAGTCGACCGTCGCCTTCCTCAGGTAGACGTCATTGGCGTATTTCTCGACATAGCCGTGCGGGTAGGGCAGGCCGATCGCGCGCCAGTATTCCGCGATTGCGGTGTCGATGTAGGTCAGGTAATGGCCGTTGAACACGATCTTCTGCATGTCCACTTCGGCCCAACGCACCCGCAATTTGGGCGTGCATACGAAATCTTCGCGAGCCATTGCGTGTGCGAAGTGGTCAGCCGGGGACGTGCGCATCCGACTGCTGCAAGAGCGAACGGACGAACTCGGCGACTGCGGCGACCGTCGTAACGCGTGCCTGGATCGTCGGGTAATGACCGCAATCGGGGATCCTGAGCGTGTCGACCACTCCGGGCGCGCAGCCCCGAAGCGCTTCGAGCTGGCGTTCGGAGAAGAATTCGTCGTCCTCGCCCTGGATCGCGAGCACCGGGCAGCGTATGCGGGCGATATGGGGCTCAAGCCCCCAGCCTGCGGCGGCTTCGTCTGCGGTCCAGACTTCGACCAGACGCTCGAACAATGTCTCCGCCTTCCCGCCATGATGACGCTGCAGCCGGGCCTTGAGATCGCCGTGATTGAAATCCGAGATCTGGGTGCGAATCGCGTCGACTGTTCGCGCTTCGCGGTACAGATGCGGCGAAATCGCGACAACACCGCGTACCGACTCCGGGTGCGCCCCTGCAAATGCTAGCGCGATCGAAGCCCCGTCGGACTGGCCGATCAGGATCGCATCGCGCACCTTGGCCTGATCGAGGACTTCCGGCAGGACGCGCAACGCCTCTTGCAGGAGATAATCCTTGTGGTACGGCCGAGCAAGCGGCTCCGAGTCGCCCGAGCCCCAGCGATCGTAGATCAGGGCGCCGCATCCCGTGGCTCGAACGACCTGGTCGGGGATGTCCCCCCACATCCGCGTGCTGCCCAAGGCGTCGTGCAGGAATACGAGCGACGGCCCACGCCCGGCGCCGGGGCCCCGCCAGTGCCCGCGCAAGACGCGTCCATCGGCGCGCAGCGTAAGCTGCCGCAGCGCGCGCTCGACGGCTTCGCGGAAATCGGCCGGCGTCAGGGCGACAAGATCGCATTCGGTCGTGGCGAAGAAGCTCTCCACCGCCTGGCCCGCGTCGGAGGTGCCGCGGCCGCGCAGCGCCGCCTCCAGGTCGAAGATCGTGCGTGGTGGCGTGACGAAGAAATCGCCCGTCAGCAGTACCTCCCTGACGCGGCTCAACCCCGGGCCCTCCAACCGAATGTCGGCGCGCAGCGTCCCGCCGCGGCGCACGAGCGTCGCCGAAACGAGCGCATCGTCCGCTTCCGGCGCGTCGACCAGGTGCACGAACTCGTCGGTACCGAACTCGCGTTCGTGCAGCGCCGTCGCAAGCGTCTCCTCGTAGTGGGAGGCGGTGTCCCACTCGGGGGCCATTCCCAGTTCTTCGCGGAAACCCTCCAGCATCGCCGCATAGACCTCGTCCAAGGACGGCGTGCGGCCCAGCACCTCGCGCACCGTAATCACGCGTCTGCGCGCGTCTTCGAGGTCGTGCTTGGCGAGCTTCTCAACGGGCACCTTGAGGACTTCGATCATGCGCGCCGGATCGAAGTCGATCAACAGCGTTCCCTGATAGAACAGCGTGCCGCCATCGAAAAAGCCGCCCGTGCCGCTGATCTTGCGGCCGCCCACCTCGATGTCGTTTCTGGGTCGAAACTCCGCAGGAATTCCGAGCCGCTGCAGTCCTGAGGCCGCCGCCCGGCAGATGCGGGCGGCGATCTCGGCAAGGTCAGTCGTGCCGAGCCGACGGCGGTCCATCACCAATTCCCAGCCGATCTGACCCTCGTCCAGATAGAGCCCCCCGCCGCCGGTGATCCGGCGACCGACCTCGATGCCCGCACGCCTGCAATAGTCGAGGCGAACCTCGTGTGCAAGAATTTGGTGCAAACCGACCAGCGCCGACGGGCGGAAGCGAAGGAAGCGGATCGTGTCCGGAATCTTTCCGGCATTGCGCGCCTCGATCAGGGCTTGATCGAAAGCGACGTTCTCGCGCGCGCCACGAATTCCAGTGTCGATTACACGGTCGGGGGTTTGCACTGGCTAAAACCGATGCTCGAATGGCTCGGGCGATGTTACGCCATTTCGCGAGAATTCGGCGTGCTAAGCTTTCGTGCGCCCAAGATTCCGCGCTGCGCTTCGACTATGCACGAGGACAACCCTTCCAGCGAACCGGTGGACGCAGAGTTCATCGCCCAGATGGATGGCGCGTACACGGGATGGGGCGACCCGGTCAAGCGCCTGCGCAACGCGCTTGCGAACAACGAGCTGCAACTGTACATACAGCCGATTGCGAAGCTCGGCGAGAACAGGTTCGTGATGGCCGAGGTGCTGGTGCGGCTTCGGGAGGAAGAAAAGAAGTTGCTACCGCCGGGTGACTTTCTCCCGGTGTTCGAGCAATACGGGATGATGCCGGATCTGGACCGCTGGGTCGTCAGCCAGATTGTTCAGCGCATCGTCCGGCACGCGCCCGGCGGGTTCCGCCAGTTCAGCATCAACGTCGCGGGGAAGACCTTGCTGGATGAGCGATTTCCCGAGCATGTGTCTCGAACGCTGCGCCAGTTCGGCGTGCCGGCGCAGGCTCTGTGCTTCGAGATCGACGAGATCGACGTCCTCGGCGCGCTTGATGCGGCGGTGCGATTCAGCGCCAAGGTGCGCAGCCTGGGCTGCCAGGTGGCGATCGATGGGTTCGGTCGGCGCTCGGCTTCGTTCGCGCCGTTGAAGAGCCTGCGCATCGACTACTTCAAGGTGGACGGATCGATCACGCGCAACATCCTGAGTAGCGACACCGCGTTGAACAAGTTGCGCACCATCGTTCGCGTGGCGCAGACAATCAAAGTCGGCGTGATCGCCGAATTCGTGGAGGAAACCGAGATCCTAGTGCGCTTGTTCGCCCTCGGCGTCGGCTACGCCCAGGGCTTCGGCATCGCAAGGCCGACGCCGGTCGACGCCGGTCCTCAGGGACAGTAACCCGCGACGGTGGAGCGTGTATGGACCAGGCGGTGATGCGCGCTATGGCGAAATGGCCGGCGGTGCCGGCGGTGTACGGCTGGCTTGCGCTCGACGAGCGCGGCAACTGGCTGCTGCGAAATCCCGCGATAGGCACGCTCGGGAGAATCGGCAATTCGGCACTGCGCGAGTTCATCTGTCGCAATTACGCGCAGGACGCGCGCGGCTGTTGCTTCTTCCAGAATGGACCGCAGCGCGTCTACGTTCGACTCGCCTGCGCGCCCCTGGTATTTCGCCTCGAGAACAAGCGTTTGGTCGATCACTGCGACCGCCCCGGCGGACGCCTAAGCGGCGCTTGGCGGGACGAGCATGGCGCGCTGATTCTTGCTGCCGCCTCCGGTATCGGGAACCTCGACGACCGCGATCTGCTCGCAGCGAGCGAGTTGATCGACGATTCGGGCGCGATGGCCTGGTTCGAATGCGCCGCCGGGCGAGTCCCGCTCGGGACCATTTCGCGCGCCGATTTACCGGCCAGGTTCCGCTTCGTTCTCGACCCGAGCCCGGACCCGGAAGTGAACGCAAACGAGGGTTAGCGGAACATCAAACTTGCTCCGCATAATCCTTGACGCTGTACAAAAAACCCCTTTATAATCCGGCCTCTTTTTTGCACCTGGGCGACAGCGGGTGGTCAACGCCGTCGCCCGATTCGTTTCTGGATACGGAAAAAAATGCCTACCGTCAATCAGTTAGTACGCGGCGTACGGACCGCTCGGCGTCCGAAATCAAAGGTGCCCGCGCTTGCCGGCTCGCCCCAAAAACGGGGTGTCTGCACCAGGGTCTACACGACCACGCCGAAGAAGCCGAACTCGGCCCTGCGTAAAGTCGCCAAGGTCCGGCTCACCAACGGGTTCGAGGTGATCGGTTACATCGGTGGCGAAGGGCACAACCTGCAGGAGCACTCGGTGGTTCTGATCCGCGGTGGTCGAGTGAAGGACCTTCCGGGCGTGCGCTATCACATCGTGCGTGGTTCGCTGGATACGCAGGGGGTTAAGGACCGCAAGCAGAGTCGCTCCAAGTACGGTGCCAAGCGGGCCAAAGCCGCCTGATCCCGGCAAGACAGAGGAAACCATGCCCCGTCGCAGAGAAGTCCCAAAACGCGAGATCCTGGCGGATCCGAAGTTTCATAACACCGACGTCGCCAAGTTCATCAACGTCCTGATGACACGCGGCAAGAAGTCAGTGGCAGAACGCATCGTGTATGGCGCGTTCAATGTCATCAAATCCAAAGCGGGAAAGGACCCGGTCGAGGTCTTCACCCAGGCGGTGCAAAACGTGAAGCCGGTGGTTGAGGTCAAGAGCCGCCGCGTGGGTGGCGCGAACTACCAGGTCCCGGTGGAAGTGCGGCCGGTCCGACGCGTCGCGCTGGCGATGCGCTGGATCCGCGAGGCGGCTCAAAAGCGAGGCGAAAAGTCGATGACCGTGCGCTTGGCCGGAGAGTTGCAGGAAGCAGCGGAAGGGCGGGGCGGAGCGATGAAGAAGCGCGAGGAAGTGCACCGTATGGCGGACGCGAACAAGGCGTTCTCGCACTACAGGTTCTGAAGCTTGCTATTGGCGGGTTGAGCCCCCATTTAAGGCTCCCCGAACGGACAAAGGATGGGTACTGCTGTGGCACGTAAGACTCCAATCGAGCGCTATCGCAACATCGGCATCAGCGCGCATATCGATGCGGGCAAGACCACGACCACCGAGCGCATTCTGTTCTACACCGGCGTGAACCACAAAATCGGCGAGGTGCACGACGGCGCGGCGACTATGGACTGGATGGAGCAGGAGCAGGAGCGTGGCATTACCATAACCTCCGCCGCAACCACGTGCTACTGGAAGGGGATGGACCTCACCTATCCGGAGCACCACATCAACATCATCGACACCCCCGGGCACGTCGACTTCACGATCGAGGTCGAGCGTTCGCTGCGCGTGCTCGACGGTGCTTGCATGGTGTACTGCGCGGTCGGCGGCGTGCAGCCGCAATCCGAGACCGTTTGGCGCCAAGCGACCAAATACCGGGTGCCGCGGCTCGCATTCGTGAACAAGATGGACCGCATCGGTGCGAATTTCTTCAAGGTCTACGACCAGATGAAGCTGCGCCTGAAGGCGAATCCTGTGCCGATCCAGATCCCGATCGGTGCCGAGGAGAAGTTCCAGGGCGTCGTCGACCTCGTCACGATGCAGGCGATCTACTGGGATGAGGCGTCCCAGGGGATGAAGTTCGAGCGCAGGGACATCCCCGCTGATCTTACGGCCAAGGCCAAGGAGTGGCGCGAGAAGATGGTCGAGGCGGCCGCCGAGGCGAACGAGGAACTTATGAACAAGTACCTCGAGACGAGCGAGTTGTCGATCGAGGAAATCAAGCAGGGTGTCCGCATCCGAACGATCAATAACGAGATCGTGCCGATGCTGTGCGGCTCTGCGTTCAAGAACAAGGGCGTTCAGGCAATGCTGGACGCGGTGATCGATTATCTGCCGTCACCGCTGGACATTCCGCCCGTCAAGGGCCAGAAGGAAAACGGCGAGCCGGACGTGCGCAAGGCCGAGGACGGCGAACCCTTTGCGGGGTTGGCCTTCAAGATCGCAACCGACCCCTTCGTCGGCCAACTGACCTTTATCCGGGTGTACTCGGGCGTGCTGTCGTCCGGCGACACGGTATACACGTCGGTCCGCGGCAAGAAGGAGCGCGTCGGCCGACTGTTGCAGATGCACGCCAACGAGCGCAAGGAAATCAAGGAAGTGCGCGCGGGCGACATCGCGGCGGCGGTGGGAATGAAGGAAGTCACCACCGGCGAGACAATCTGCGACGTAAACAAGGTCATCACGCTCGAAAAAATGGAGTTCCCGGACCCTGTGATTTCGCAGGCAGTGGAGCCCAAGACAAAGCCCGACCAGGAAAAGATGGGCGTCGCGCTCAATCGCCTGGCGCAGGAGGATCCGTCGTTCCGCGTACATACCGACGAAGAGTCGGGGCAGACGATCATCTCCGGCATGGGCGAGTTGCACCTTGAGATCATTGTCGACCGCATGCGACGAGAATTCGGCGTCGAGGCGAGCGTCGGCAAGCCGCAAGTGGCCTACCGAGAGACCTTCAAGAAGACGGTCGAGCAAGAGGGCAAGTTCATCAAGCAATCTGGTGGTCGCGGCCAGTACGGTCACGTCGAGCTGAGACTCGAGCCGCAACCCGCAGGCAAGGGCTTCGAATTCGTGGATGCCATCAAGGGTGGCTCGGTGCCGCGCGAGTTCATCCCGGCGGTCGAAAAAGGGGTCAAGGAAGCGCTGCAGGACGGTGTCTTGGCCGGCTATCCGGTGGTCGACGTAAAGGTGACGCTGTTCTACGGTTCGTACCACGAGGTGGATTCGAATGAGAATGCGTTCAAGATGGCGGCCATATTTGCGTTCAAGGACGGCATGCGCAGTGCCTCCCCGGTGTTGCTCGAGCCGGTGATGGCGGTCGAGGTCGAGACGCCCGAGGAGAAGATGGGCGACGTGATGGGCGACCTCTCGTCCCGCCGGGGCGTGATCCAGGGCATGGACGATCTGCCGGGTGGCAAGGCGATCAAAGCCGAAGTTCCGCTGGGCGAGATGTTCGGGTATTCGACTACGCTGAGGTCGCTTACGCAGGGCCGCGCCACGTATACGATGGAATTCAAACACTACGCCGAGGCGCCGCGCAGCGTCGCTGAGGCGGTTATCAGCAGCAAGAAGTAATCAAGAAAACCGAGGAAGAGCGTCATGGCAAAAGGCAAATTTGAGCGGACCAAGCCGCACGTGAACGTTGGCACGATTGGGCATGTGGACCATGGCAAGACGACGCTGACGGCGGCGATGACGAGCATATTGGCGAAGAAGTACGGAG
>JBAUTD010000402.1:0-2366 GCA_049582045.1 Burkholderiales bacterium | reverse complement strand
CGCCGCGGCGCTCCAACGGGGCGCGCGCAGCGCCGCGCTGGATGCCGCGCGACGGCTGGTTGTCCTCGGCCACTCCTCCGGCTGGGATATGCTCACAGGATTCATGCTCGGAATGGGGATCGCGCTGAGCGAAGACGCGAAGTGACCGCGAAGAAAAGGCAGCGGGACGACACGCGGCTGGCCGATGCGGTGTACCGGCAAGTGAAAAGCGACATTTTCGAGTTCCGGCTGCTGCCCGGCACCGGCATCTCGGAGAACGAGATCGCGGCCAACGCCAGGGTGAGCCGCACCCCGGTGCGCGAGGCGCTGCTGCGCCTGGAGCGCGAAGGCTTCGTCGAGTTGAGCTCGAAATCGGGCTGGAGCGTCAAGCCGCTCGACTTCGAGCACTTCGAGCATCTCTACGACGTGCGCGTTATCCTCGAGCTCGCGGCGCTGGCGAAGCTGTGCGCCAGCGCACCCGGCGATGCGCTCGAAGAGCTGAAGAAAGTCTGGCTGGTGCCGGCGAAGCAGCGCCGCAGCGACCGGGTCGAGGTGGCGCAACTCGACGAGGCGTTCCACGCCACGCTGGTGCGCGCCGCCGGCAATCCCGAGCTCGCCCGCCTGCACGGCGACATCACCGAGCGCATTCGCATCATCCGGCGCCTGGACTTCACCCAGCCCGAGCGCATCGAGCGCACCTACCAGGAGCATGCCGCGATCCTGCGTGCGGTGCTCGCGCGCAAGCTCGAGCAGGCGAGCATGCTGCTGCGCTCGCATATCGAGGCCTCGAAGCTCGAAGTGCGCAAGATCTCGATCCACCGCCTGCACCTGGCGCACCTCGAGGCCCGCGCCAAGGCCTAGCTTCGGTTGAAATCAAACTGACGGGAGATTGGCGCGCCCGGCGGGAGTCGAACCCACGACCTTCGGCTTCGGAGACCGACACTCTATCCAGCTGAGCTACGGGCGCCCGGGGAGGCGCGAAGGATAGCCCTTTTCGCCCCTGCAGTCCACGCGCGGCCGGCGGGTTCCGCGCGCGCGGAGATTCACGCTAAAATCATCCCTTTACACACTTACACGCGGGACGCGCGAATGAGCGAGCACGACGAACATTCCTCCTTCATCAAGACACCGAAACAGCTGATCACCGTCGTGCTGCTGGCGTTCCTGGTGCCGATCATCGGCATCGTGCTGCTGGTGCAACTGGTCATCGACCGCCCCAGCGCGGACCCTTCGGCCATGACCTCCGAGGCGGTGGCCGCGCGCATCCACCCGGTGGGGCGCGTCGTGTTCGCGGGGACTCCGGAGGCAGCCAAGGAAGGCGCCGCGCCGAGCGCGCCCGCCCCCGCCGCGGTGGCCCAGTCCGGGCCGCCCGACGGCAAGAAGATCTACGAGGGCACCTGCATCGCCTGCCACGGCACCGGCGCTGCGGGCGCACCGAAGTTCGGCGACAAGGCTGCCTGGGCGCCGCGCATCGCGACCGGCATGGATACGCTGCTCAACGTGGCGCTTCACGGCAAGGGCGCGATGCCGCCCAAGGGCGGCAACGCCGCGCTGTCGGAGGCCGATATCCGCGCCACGATCGAGTACATGGTGTCGCACAGCAAGTAACGCGGGGCGCGCGGGCGCGCAGCCTGTGTCGCGAGCGATGCAATTCCTATTCATCATCGACCCGCTCCCCGAGCTCAAGGCCTACAAGGACACGACGGTCACGATGATGCGCGCCGCGCAGGCGCGCGGCCACGGCGTGTTCGTGTGCGAACAGCCGGGCATCGCCTGGCGCTCAGGCGGCGTCACCGCGGAGACGACGCGCATCGCGCTGGCCGACAGCGACGAGGACTGGTACCGCGCCGAGGGCCAGGCGCGGCGGCGCCTGGCGGAGTTCGACGCGGTGCTGATGCGCAAGGACCCGCCTTTCGACCTGGAATACGTGACCAGCACCTGGCTCCTGTCGGCGGCCGAGCGCGAGGGCGCGCGCGTGTTCAACTCGCCGGCGGCGATCCGCGACCACAACGAGAAGATCGCGATCACCGAATTCCCGCAGTTCGTCGCGCCGACGCTGGTGACGCGCGACCCGCGCCAGATACACGCCTTCATCGACGAGCAGCAGGACGTGGTGGTCAAGCGCCTCGACGTGATGGGCGGGGAGAACATCTTCCGCGTGCGAAGCGGCGATCCGAACCGCAACGTGATCGTCGAGATCATGGCCCAGGGCGGCTCGCGCAGCGTGATGGCGCAACGCTACATCCCCGAAATCGTGGACGGCGACAAGCGGGTGATCATGATCGACGGCGAGGTGGTGCCGTATTGCCTGGCGCGCATCCCCAAGGCCGGCGAATCGCGCGGCAACCTCGCGGCCGGCGCGCGCGGCGAGGCGCGCAAGCTGACCG
>JBAUTD010000401.1:0-5932 GCA_049582045.1 Burkholderiales bacterium | reverse complement strand
CGCTCGGGCTTCGCCTCGGGCGCCTTGGCGGCGGGCCCAGGGGCCGTGGCCGGAGCGGTTGACTCCGCGGGCGCCGCGGTCGGCTCGGAAGCGCCTTTGGTGCCCGGCAGTACGCCGGTGAACGCCGCGATTCCGACTCCGGCGAGTACGATGACCGCGACCGCGGCGGTCGCGACGAGCGGATGTAGCTTATTGGCGACACTCATGCGTTGGATTCCCTGAATTCGGCGTATGAACCTGCGATAGACCGGAGCGTACCGTCTTGGTTCCGCGCCAGCGCGTCAATCCGTCACGCTTCAGGGCGCATCTGCGGGAAAAGAATGACGTCGCGGATCGACGGGCTGTCGGTCAGCAGCATCACCAGACGGTCGATGCCGATCCCGGCGCCCGAGGTGGGCGGCAGGCCGTATTCGAGCGCGCGGATGTAATCGGCGTCGTAGTACATCGCTTCCTGGTCGCCGGCGTCCTTCTTTTTCGCCTGGTCGAGAAAGCGCTCGGCCTGGTCTTCGGGGTCGTTCAGCTCGGAAAAGCCGTTCGCGATCTCCTTCGCGTCGACGAACAGCTCGAAGCGCTCGGTCAGATCCGGGTCGCCGTCCTTGCGCCGCGCGAGCGGCGAGACCTCGGCCGGAAAGTCGAGAATGAAGGTGGGCTCGACGAGCTGCTTCTCCGCCAGCGCCTCGAACAGCAGGAGCTGCAGCGAGCCCCATCCCTGCTCGTCGCTGAAGGCGACGCCGAGCGCGCGCAGCTTGTCGGCCAGGAACGCCCGCTCGCGCAGCTGCGCCGCGCTCCAGAGCTCCGGGGCGTGGTTCTGGATCGCCTGGGCCATCGTCAGCCGCGCGAAGGGCTTGCCGAAATCGATCTCGCGGCCCTGGTAGACGACCTTGGCGGTGCCCAGGGCGGACTCCGCCGCGTGCCGGATCAGCGCCTCGGTGAGCGACATCATGTAGTGATGGTTGGTGTACGCGCAGTACGCCTCCATCATGGTGAACTCCGGATTGTGGCGCGTCGAGATGCCCTCGTTCCTGAAGTTGCGATTGATCTCGTAGACCCGCTCGATGCCGCCGACCACCAGCCGCTTGAGGTACAGCTCCGGCGCGATTCGCAGGTAGAGCTCCATGTCTAGCGCGTTGTGGTGGGTGCGGAACGGGCGCGCCGCCGCGCCGCCGGGGATCGGCTGCAGCATCGGCGTCTCGACTTCGAGATAGTCCTCGCGCGCCATGTACTCGCGGATCGCCCGCACCACGCGCGAGCGCACCTGGAACACCCAGCGCGAGCGCTCGTTCACCAGCAGGTCGACGTAGCGCTGGCGGTAGCGCTGCTCCTGGTCGGTCAGGCCGTGGAACTTCTCGGGCAGCGGGCGGAGCGACTTCGCCAGCAGCCGCAGCTCGTGCGCGCGCAGGGTCAGCTCGCCGGTGCGGGTCTTGAACAGGAACCCGGTCGCGCCGACGATGTCGCCGATGTCGTGATGCTTGAAGGCCGCGTGGCTTTCCTTGCCGGTGTTGTCGTCCGAGAGGTAGATCTGCAGCCGGCCGCTGTGGTCCTGCAGCACCCCGAAGCTCGCCTTGCCCATCACGCGCTTGAGCATCAGGCGGCCGGCGATCGTGGCCTGCACCTGCTTTGCCTCGAATTCCTGCGCCGGCAGCTCGCCGTAGCGCTCGATCAGGCGCACGGCCGTGTCTTCGCGCGCGAAGTCGTTCGGGTAGGCCGCGCCCTGCTCGCGCAGCCTGGCGAGCTTGGCGCGGCGCTCGGCGAAGATCTGGTTCTCGTCCTGCCTCGGGTTCTCGTCCCGCGGCGCCTCGGGCTTGTCGGTCTGCGTCATTTCATACCCCCTGCTTGAGGCTCGCGGTGATGAATTGATCCAGGTCGCCGTCGAGCACTGCCTGTGTGTTGCCGACCTCCACCCCGGTGCGCAGGTCCTTGATGCGCGACTGGTCCAGGACGTAGGAGCGGATCTGGTGTCCCCAGCCGATGTCGGACTTCGATTCCTCGAGCTTGTCGCGCTCGGCCTGGCGCTTGCGCAGCTCGAGCTCGTAGAGCTTCGACTTGAGCATCGCCATGGCCTCGGCGCGGTTGCGGTGCTGGGAACGGTCGTTCTGGCACTGCACCACCGTGTTGGTGGGCAGGTGCGTGATGCGCACCGCGCTGTCGGTGCGGTTGACGTGCTGTCCCCCGGCGCCGGAGGCGCGATAGGTGTCGATCTTCAGGTCGGCCGGGTTGATTTCGACCTCGATCGATTCGTCGACTTCGGGGTACACGAACACGCTGGCAAAGGAGGTGTGGCGGCGCGCGTTCGAGTCGAACGGGCTCTTGCGCACCAGCCGGTGCACGCCGATCTCGGTGCGCAGCGTGCCGTAGGCGTGGTCGCCGACGACCTTGAGCGCGGCGCTCTTGATCCCCGCGACCTCGCCGTCGGTGTGCTCGAGAATCTCCACCTTGAAGCCCTTGCGGTCGCAGTACTTGAGGTACATGCGCTCGAGCATCGCGGCCCAGTCCTGCGCCTCGGTCCCGCCGGAGCCCGCCTGGATGTCGACGAAGCAATTCCCCGAATCGAGCGGGTGGGAGAACATGCGGCGGAACTCGACCTCCGCCACCTCCTTCTCCAGCTTGGCCGCCTCGCGCCCGATCTGCTCCAGCGTGGCCTCGTCGTCATCGTCGCGCGCGAGCTGGAAGAGCTCCCGCGCGTCGGCGACGCCGATGTCCACCCGCGCGAGCGTCAGCACCACGGCCTCGAGCGATTTCTTCTCCTTGCCGAGGTCCTGGGCGCGCTGCGGCTTGTCCCACAGCCTGGGGTCTTCGAGCTCGCGATTCAGGTCTTCGAGGCGCTTTTGCTTGCCGTCGAAGTCAAAGATACCTCCGCAGCTCGGCGATCCTCTGGCGCATGTCGTCGAGCGACGCGGCAATCTGGTTGATGCGTTCGGGTTCCATTGGTGCAGCGCGAAAAGGGCGGATTATACAGGCCGCTTCAGCTAGCGCCCCGCGGCAACCGCGCGCTCGCGCTCCTTCAGCACGCGGCGCAGCAGCTTGCCGGTGGGCGATTTCGGCAGCTGGTCGATGAACTCCACCGCGCGTACCTTCTTGAACGGCGCCACGCGCGCGGCGACCCAGGCCAGCACCTCGTCCGCGCTGATCTCGCTTTTCTTCACCACGTAGGCCTTCGGCACTTCTCCCGCCTCCTCGTCCGCGATGCCGATGACGCAGGCTTCGGCGATCGCCGGATTGGCGAGCAGCACGGACTCGAGCTCGGCCGGCGCCACCTGGAAGGCCTTGTACTTGATCAGCTCCTTGGTCCGGTCGACGATGAAGAAATCGCCGTCCGCGTCGACGTAGCCGATGTCGCCCGTTCGCAGCCAGCCCTCGCGGTCGATCGTGGCGGCAGTGGCGCCGGACTGGCCGAAGTAGCCCTGCATCACGATCGGTCCGCGCACCTGAATTTCGCCCTGCTCGCCGACAGGCACCTCTTCCCCGCTCGCGACGTCGACGATCCTGCATTCCATGTTGGGCATCAGCCGGCCGCCCGAGGCGGGCTTGATCTTGTCTTCGGTCGTCGGCCCGAGGTGGCTCGCGCCGCTCACCTCGGTCATCCCGTATGCCTGCGAGACGCGAAAGCCGAGCCGCGCATACAGCGCGTCGGCGACCGAGTCGCCCAGCGGCGCCGCGGCCGAGAACGCGCCGCGTACTTTCGAGAAGTCGAAGTTGTCGACGACCGGGTGCTTGGCCAGCGCGAGCGCGATCGGCGGCACCACGTGCAGGATGGTCACGCCGTACTTCTGCACCAACTGGAGGTACTGCTCGAGGTCGAAGCGCGCCATCGTTACGATCGTGGCGCCCCGGTACAGGCTGAAGTCCAGGAAGGCGGAAATGCCGTAAATGTGGAAGAAAGGCAGGAAAGCAAGCACCGTGTCTTGCGGGGAGATCAGCTCGGCGTCGGTGACGCCTTCGATCATGCACATCTGCGCCACGAGGTTGTAGTGGCTGAGCATCACGCCCTTGGGCAGGCCCGTGGTTCCGCTGGAGTAGGGCAGCGCGACGAGGTCCTTGCGCGGATCGATCGCCACTTCCGGCGGCGTGCCGCCGGCCGCGAGCAGCGTTGCGAACGGCGTCACTCCCTCCGCTTCGCCGAAGACGAAGATCTCCTCCACCTTCGACTGCGCGGCCGCTTCGCGCGCGGTCGGGAGGAACGGCGGCACGGTGAGCAGGAATCGAGCCGCCGAATCCTGCAGTTGCTTCGCCACTTCTGCGGCGGTGTAGAGCGGGTTCACGGTCGTCACTACGCCGCCAAGCGAAGCGACGGCGTGGAACGCGACCGCGTACTCGGGCAGGTTCGGGCTCAGGATCGCGAATCGATCGCCCTTCCTGAAGCCGCGCGCGGCGAGCCCCGCAGCGGCGCGCGCCACCAATCCGGGCAGCTGCGCGTAGGTGATCGTGCGTCCGCTCGGTCCGTCGATCAGGGCCGGCTTGTCGCCGCGCGCCGCGGCGCCGGAGAGCACGAACGCGCTTAGGGGCGACTCCGGAATCTTCACGTCCGGATACGGGCTGCGAAACGGCATGTCGTTCTCCTAGGGTGCGGGCAGCACCATCTGTGTCTGGGTGACCAGCGCGAGCAGCTTGCCGCTCTCGGCGCTGATGCGCGTCTGCCACACCATGGTGGTCTTGCCGCGGTGCAGGGGCGTGGACTCGCCGATCACGCGCGAGCCCGCCGGCGCGGCGCCGATGAAATTGGTCTTCGACTCGATCGTCGTGGTGCGCGCGCCCGGCGGCAGGTTGGCGATCGTCCCCACCGCGCCCAGGGTATCGGCGAAGGCCATGAACGCGCCGCCGTGCAACACGCCTCCGACGGTGCACAGCTCCGGACGGACCGTCAGCTCCGCCAGCACGCGCTCCGGCGTGACCTCGGTGAGGCGAATGCCCATCAGGTCGGGCAGGCCGCCCTTGAAGCGCTCCTGGATCGTCTGCGCGAGGCTCACCGGATCTCCCTGCCCGTGTAGTCCTCCTCGATGCGGTCCTCGAAGAAGCTGGTGGGGTTGGGTGCCGCCATGAAGCGCCGGTGCACCTCGGGTGAGACCTTCGGATACTGGAACACGCGCCCGTTGGACAGCTCGACTTCGAGCGTCTGGCTCTGCTCGTCGTAGCCGACCGAGCGGATCTTGGAGGAATTGACGCGCTTGCGCTGCATCTCAGGCCGCCTCCACGCGCACCTTGTCGCCCGAGCGCACCTTGGCCAGCGCGCGCGCGTCGCCCAGCACGCGGCCGAGCACGTTGCAGCGGCTGGCGAGCTTGGGCCGGCCGTCGGTCGAGATCGGGGTCGGGCCGAAGGGCAGGGCGAGCGCCGAGCCCTCGACCCAGAAGCACACCGTGCCGGGTTCGACGATCTGGCGCGCGTGCGGCTCGAGCTCGACCGAGATCGGGGCGTCGAAATAGACCTCTTCGCCCCAGGTCTGGGCGGAAGACTCGAACGGCAGCGCCTCGAGCAGCGCCGCGACCGTCGGCGTATCGTCGAGCGCGACCTCGAGCTCGGTGCGGCCGGCGCGAATTCGCAGTCTGGCGCTAGGCTTCGATGTGCTCGACATTGAGTTGGACGTTCTTCAGGCCGTTGAATTCGTTCACCGTGAGCCGGTAGGCGGCGCGGATGCGCGCCCCGAGCCCGCCGCCCTGCGCCGAGCGCGGATCCACCGCATTGAACCGGATCGCATCGAACCGCCGCCCGTCCTTGATCAGACGCAGCTTCAGGTGCCGCTCCCCCACCACCCGCTGGCTCTCGACGGAAAATGTATCGCAGAAAAGCGGCTGCGGAAAGCCCTGGCCCCAGATCTGATCTTCCAGCAGCTGCGCCACGCCGAGCGTCGCGTGCGCCGGGTCGAGCCCGCCGTCGGTCTCGATCACCGGCGAGAGCGCCTCGGGCGGCATGGTGTCGGCGGCGGCGCGCTCGAACGCC
>JBAUTD010000400.1:0-2822 GCA_049582045.1 Burkholderiales bacterium | reverse complement strand
GTCCGCCGCGCTCTCGCCCCAGATCTGGTCATCGCCGGCGCCGCCGTAGATCTTGTCGTCGCCCAGCCCCACCGTGACGCCGAGGAGATCGAACTCCTCGTCCCCGGCCGCGTGATCGGCCCAGCCGCCGCCTTCGATGTAGTCGTTGCCCGCGCCGCCCGCGAGGACGTTGCCGCTCGCGTCCGAGCCGACGATGAAATCGTCGCCGGCGCCGCCGCTCGCCTGCTCGTCGAAATCGCCGGTGAAGATGTAGTCGGCGCCCGCGCTGCCGTCCAGCCACTGGTCGAGCTCGACGTCGCCCGTGCTCGGCACGCCGGGATCGCGCTCGATGTTGCCGAGGTCGTCGTAGCGGTAGGCGTAGGTCACCCCCGTCGCGGGATCGGTCCAGGGCTTGGCCGCCCAGTCGCCGCGGATTTCGCGCGTGGTGACCGGCGGCGTCTCGTCCACACCATCGAGCGCGAGGTTGAGCTCGACGTGCTCAAGATGCGTCGCCTCGTCCGCAGCGTCGACCAACTGCGCCGACAGCGCGAGCGTCGCGCCGGCGTCGATGTCCCCCTTCGCCCACAGGCCGAAGCTCAGCTCCTTGCGGCCCTCGGGCACCACCAGCGTGAACGTGCCGTCGGGCCCGAGCGCGACTTCGTCCGCGTGTTCGAGCACCGCGAGCTTGTCCGCCGCGCTGCCGGCGAGCGTGAGCTTGACGCGCTGGCCGCCGGTTCCGGCGTCGTAGGGCAGGTAGAGCGTGAAGGTGCGGACCGAGGATTCGGAGAGGGCGCCGAGAGAGATCGAGGCGTTTGGATCGAAGTTGTGGGAGGCGAAGGGGTTGGGGGAGCGGCCTTGATGAAGGACGATCGTCTGTGCGCCGGTTTGAACGGTGTCGCGAATTTGCCGAATTTCCTGCTCCACCTCGGCCGCGTTTGCCTCGGACGATCCGGAGAGAAGAGTGAGTGCGGCCTCACCGAATTTGCTCAATGTCTCGAGAAAGGCATCCGCGGTGTTTCGAGTGTCCGCAAACGAGGTGGACGCTGTAAGCGTGATAGGCGTCGGGTTGTTTACTGCCGCTTCGGGGTTCGCATTCGACAGTGCATAGGCGTAGTCGCGCTGAAAGTCACCAAGGTCCGCACGCATGCGGTTCGTGAATTCCGGGTCCTCGGCACCGACCAGGCGCGCAAAGCGCGACATTTCGGATTCGAGCATTCCGATGGTGAACTGCTTTTCGACCGTGCCGAGAGACGTTGCGTCGTTGGTGGCCTGCGCGAAGTAACTCAGGGCGTTTCTGACGTAGTGATGATCACTCATCAGCCGCGCGCCGAATTCATCCGGATCGGTGTCAAGGCTCGCCAAGTTCGCGAAGAGCCGTCTCATGTCGTCGGTCTTGAGCAACGCCTGCCTGTCTTCCGGATCGACGTACTTCAGAGAATGAACAGAATAGAGCTTGTACCGCATCGCGCGGTCGGCAGACGAAGACGCGGGATCCTCGGCCGACTGATATTGGATTTGCCGATCCTCCGGCAGCAGCTTGTTCAACTCTTGCGTTGCAGCTTGCTTGTCGGAGCTGGACATCCCCTTGAAGAACTCCAGGCCGAACGAGAATAGCCACCCGAGCACCCCCAAGACCGGATTGACTGCGCCAAGCGCTCTGTTCACCACGGTCTTGACTACGACCGCGGAAGTGCCGATCGACAAAGCGGCGCGGCCTGGGCTATCGATGGCACCTGACTCGTAAAGGGCTTCAACTACCGCGTGCTTTATTGCCTCTAGTTCGGAAACAGGGCCGGACGCCGAGGACGCCACGAGGCCGAGTGATATGCGCGCGGAGGCAGAAAGAGTGTCCGTCTTTCCGTCGCTAAAGACGTGCGACAGGAACGCTGCGACGTTCTGAGACAGTCGCGTATCGATGTACGAGTAGGCGCCGGTGCTTAGGTAAGGCGCGGTCGAAAAGTCGGCGGCGTAGTTCGAGAATCCGCGATAGAAGCCACTCTCGATGCGATGAGCATCTACTATGCCGAGCCTGTTGCGCCCGACGTCCGGCGCGTTATCTTTGAACCGGCGAAAGTCTAGTACGTAGCTGTTGCCTTTGCCGTTGACATGCCAGCTGCCGTCGAAGCCGGCAATTAGCTTTGGGTCACCCGTGCCTAGGCGATGAACTATGTCGTTAGCAATCGCGTAGTGAAGTGTCGGTACGTCCGCGATTAGATTTGGATTGTATTGGGCGGGAGGAAGATTGTTGAATTGATTGCGCTCGAGATAATCGATGCCGGCAAGTGCACCAAATCCATTAAATTCTATAAGCGACATTCGTGCCGCTAGATTCCCTCCCAAACCCGCTACGTCGAGTAGCTTCGCGTAGAAGTAGGCCGCATATTGCGCTAGGCCCCCTCCCAAACTTTGTCCAGTGAAATGCACGATACCGGCTGACGGGGCAAGGGGCCCAATGTAGTTAATCCCGTCATCTCCAAGTCCCCCATTCACCAAGAAGTTGAGAACTTGCGTTCCGCGCCTGCCCCATAACTTTGCCGCCAAATCTAAATCAGCAAGCCAATCCTGCGGATCTAATCCGTCGCTACCTTGAAATGCGACGATGAATTGCGGCGTACTACCGGTCGCCTGGTCTCGACTCCTAAATATAGCGGCACCGAATCCATCGCTGGGCTCCTGGATTTTCTTAATCAATATCCAGTTATCGAAAACTACGGATTCGGCAAAGCCTCCACCGCGTGTCCCGTAGTCGGGAATAATTTCGTGATGTGTTAAGTCGCTGGAACGGTTCGATAGATTTGCAAGTAGTGCGTCTGGAATTCCTTGTTCATCACCTGCGGTAGAAC
>JBAUTD010000399.1:0-1911 GCA_049582045.1 Burkholderiales bacterium | reverse complement strand
GTGCAACGACGCCGCGGCGCGCGACGAGGGCGGCGCCTGGAAGCTCGAGGGCGACCCGACCGAGGCCGCGCTGGTGGCCTTCGCCCTGAAGACCGGGCTTCACCCCGTGCGTGAGTACGCCGAATGGCCGCGGCTGGACGCGATCCCGTTCGAGTCCGAGCAGCGCTTCATGGCGACGCTGCACCACGCGCCGGACGGCTCGCACGCGGTGTACGTGAAGGGCGCGCCCGAGCGCGTGCTCGAGATGTGCGCGGACGATCCCGCGCCCTGGCAGGACAGGGTGGGGCGGCTCGCGCGCGAAGGCATGCGCGTGCTCGCGCTCGCCTCGCGACCGGCGCCCGCCGACCAGGAGCGCCTCGAGTTCGAGCACGTCGAGCGCGGATTCAGGATGCTCGGCCTGGCGGGAATCATCGACCCGCCGCGGGAGGAGGCGATCGAGGCGGTGCGCCAGTGCCGCGCCGCGGGCATCCGCGTCAAGATGATCACCGGCGACCACGCGGTGACCGCGCGGGCGATCGGCGCGCTTCTCGGCATCGAGCCCGAGGACGTGATGGCGCGCGCGAGCCCCGAGGACAAGCTGCGCCTGGTCGAGCGGCTGCAGGCCGAAGGCGAGGTGGTCGCGATGACCGGCGACGGAGTGAACGACGCGCCGGCGCTCAAGCGCGCCGACGTCGGGGTGGCGATGGGCGAAAAGGGCACCGAGGCGGCCAAGGAGGCGGCCGACATGGTGCTCGCGGACGACAACTTCGCCTCGATCGAACGCGCGGTCGAGGAGGGGCGCACGGTCTACGACAACCTGAAGAAGACCGTGATCTATCTGTTGCCGACCAGCTTCGGGGAGGCGCTGGCGGTGATCGGCGCGGTGGCGCTCGGCATGACGCTGCCGATCTCTCCGGTGCAGATCCTGTGGGTCAACATGGTCACCGCAACCACGCTTTCGCTCGCGCTCGCGTTCGACCCGACCGAGCCGGGCATCATGCGCCGCCCGCCGCGCGACCCGCGCGAGCCGCTGCTGTCCGGCTTCTTCGCGTGGCGCATTTCCTTCGTCGCGCTGCTGCTGTTCGCGGGGTTGATCGGCGTGTTCCTGTGGGAAATGGAGCATAGCGGCGACCTCGCCGCCGCGCGCACGACGGCGGTCAACGCGCTGGTGATGGGCGAGATCGTGTACCTGTTCAACAGCCGGCGCCTGGCCGACAGCGCGCTCAATCTCGATGCGCTGCTCGGCAACCGCATCGCGCTCGCCGCGATCGGCGTGCTCGCGCTGCTGCAGCTCGCCTTCACCTACCTGACGCCGATGCAGGAGCTGTTCGGCACCGGGGCGATGGACGCCGCGTCGTGGGGCCTGGTGGCCGCGTTCGGCATCGCCATGTTCTTCGTGGTCGAGGCCGAAAAAGCGCTGATGCGCCGCCTGCGCTAGCATTCGCTGATGCCGGTCTGGAAGCGCCTCTGGCTGCTCTTCACGGTGATCTGGGTCGTGGTCGGCGTACTCAGGATCGTGACATACGCCGTCTTCGGCGAGCCCGGGATCGGGCAATTCGTGCAGCCGGTCATATTGATGATCGCGGTGCCCGCGGTAGTCTACGTACCGCTATGGGTATGGGCGCGCCAGCGCGCCCGCCGCAAGGGAGAGGGCTGATGGACCTGAAGACGCTTACCAAGAACAAGCCGCTGCTGTGGGGCGCGGTGGCGCTGCTCGTGCTGGTCGCGGGCGTGATCGGTTGGCGCGCC
Source organism: Burkholderiales bacterium (assembly GCA_049582045.1). GTDB lineage: Bacteria > Pseudomonadota > Gammaproteobacteria > Burkholderiales > SG8-39 > DAHVFK01. The sequence goes on along the minus strand of JBAUTD010000399.1, from coordinate 183 downwards.
TACTCGAGCTACCGCCAGCACAGCCTGCAGCAGGCGGTCGTGCCGCAGGTGCAGGCCGCCGACGCGAAGCTGCGCGAGGCGCTCGGCATCTCGCTCGAGCCCGACCCGGAGCAGGCCGAGCAGACCGCCGCAAGCATCGAGGCGACGGCGCAGGACATCGAGGGCCGGCTCGCGGGACTGCGC